>JBMORB010000143.1:0-2908 GCA_049320925.1 Thermodesulfobacteriota bacterium
CCAGGTAATCCGAGTAGCTCAAATCGGAAACCAGCATCTGGAATGGAGCGTCCGGGTCGGCCGTTGGCGCGGGGATCTCGTCGACCATCATATCCAGAAGCAGGTGCAGGTTTTCCCCTTTGTCTTTCGGGGACTTCATGGCAACGCCCTGTCTGCCGACGGCGTAGAGATAGGGAAATTCAATCTGTTTATCCGTCGCGCCAAGGTCGATGAGCAGGCTGTAAACTTCGTCCAGCACCTCCGCGGGCCGGGCATCGCTACGGTCGATCTTGTTGATGACCACGATGATTTTCAGGTTGTTCCCCAGTGCCTTGTCTAAAACGAACCGGGTCTGGGGCAGGGGGCCTTCGGAAGCGTCCACCAGGAGAATGGCGCCGTCGGCCATGGAAAGAGCTCGTTCCACCTCTCCGCCGAAGTCCGCGTGGCCGGGCGTGTCGATGATGTTGATCTTGGTGCCCTTCCAGTGTATGGCGCAATTTTTGGCCGCAATGGTAATGCCCCGTTCCCGTTCCAGGTCCATGCTGTCCATCAGCCGTTCATCCACCACCTGTCCTTCACGGAACTGGCCGCTCTGCCTGAACATGGCATCCACCAGGGTGGTTTTGCCATGGTCCACATGGGCAATGATGGCAATGTTTCTGATGGGTATCTCTTTTGTCTTCTGCATTTTTACGACCGCCGATTCATGTTTATGGGGGTAAAGAACAAAGCCCGTCATAAGCAATATGACGGGCCATTTTCACCCCACGCCTCTTCTTGTTATCAGAGGGGTTCAGTTTATATGCGCCATGAGCATTACGCTATTTTAATGGAAAAGGGAACTCTTTTTATCGGATCGGCGGATGGGATCGTTTTTCTTAAGACTGAGAAAAGAGCGGTAAGCAGTAACCCGGTAACAGGAGAGGAAACCACTTATGTCAACTATTTATCGACAGGCAGATCAATCCAGCGCCTCCACGATAAAGGCGTGGGCCGGTCCTCCGCTGGCGCACAGGGCCGCGCAACCGAACCGTTTACCCCGCCGCCGGAGTTCGTGAATCATGGTGATGACCAGGCGGGCGCCGGTGGCGCCCACCGGGTGGCCCAGGCTGATGCCGGATCCCACGCCGTTGAGCCTGTCCAGACCGACCTTGAGCTCGCGGTTACAGCCGATCACCTGGGCCGCAAAGGCTTCGTTGAATTCAAAGTAGTCGATCTGATCCAGTTTCATGCCGGCAAATTTCAGGGCATTACGTACCGCCGGCACCACGCCCATGCCCATGACCTCCGGGGCCACGGAACCGGGGGCCGAGGCCACCACCCTGGCGATGGGCGCAAGGCCCAGGTCTTTGGCGGTCTGGTCCGCCATCAATATCATGGCGGCGCCTGCATCATTCAGTCCCGAGGCGTTGCCGGCCGTGACGGTGCCGTCTTTTTTAAATGCCGGCCGCAGGGCCGCCAGTCTCTCCAGGGAGGTGTCGGCCCGGGGGTGTTCATCGGTATTAAAGACTATCGGGCCTTTTTTTGTTTGGATTTCCACGGGCACGATCTCTTCGGTAAACGATCCTTTTCCAATGGCCGCAACGGCCCGCTGGTGGCTCATCAGCGCCCACTCGTCCTGCTCCTGGCGGGGAATCCCGTACTTTTCGGCAATGTTTTCCGCGGTCACGCCCATGTGATAGCCCAGCAGGGCATCCACCAGCCCCCCGATCATCAGGCTGTCCTGGACCTTTTCCCCGTCGCTCAACCGGTATCCCCTGCGGGCGCCGAACAACAGGTAAGGGGCGTTGCTCATGCTTTCCACACCCACCACCGCGCCGATGTCGATTTTGCCCAGCATGATCTCCTGGGCCAGCAGCTCGGTTCCCCGCATGGAAGAGGCGCACTGCTGGTGCACGGTGAAGGCAAAGGATTCCACCGGCAGGCCCGCTGCCATGGCGATGTGCCGGGCCGTGTTGCCCGGAGAGCCGGCCTGGTTGCACTGGCCGCAGATCACCTCTTCAACGCGGTTTTTATCGATGCCGGCTTTTGCAATGGCGCCCTTGAGCGCAATGGTTCCCAGTTCCACGGGGCCGAAACCCGAAAGGGCGCCGCCAAAATCCCCGATGGCCGTCCGGGCGCCGCTGACGATAACTACATCTCTCATAACAGGGCCTTTCTATCTGTTTGTATGGGATGACCGTGACATTGACCGCCGTGGTAAGACCGCTATCATCTCATCCAAGGCAAAATCGCTATCGAAATCAATCATATTGCATTTCGATCCCGATCCCGATTTCGATGAGAATAACAGCCTCATCCCTCAATGCCATACTCCTTCATCTTGGCCAGCAGGGAAGGGTGGCTGATTTCCAGCAGCTTTGACGCATGGGTCCGGTTGCCTCCGGTCTTGGCAAGGGCCTTTTCAATCAGCCGTTTTTCAAATACCTTCTGGGCCGCCTTGATGGAGTAACCGTCATACCCGTTGTCCGGTTCACAGGGACCGGCGGGCCGGGTGCCGAAACCCGGCGGCATGTCCTCCAGGGAGATGGTCTCCCCTTCGGCCATCACCATGGCCCGTTCCATCAGGTTCTCCAGTTCGCGCACGTTGCCCGGCCAGGCGTGGCCCAGAAGGCGGGACATGGCGGCGGGGGCCACGCCTGTTATACTTTTGCCCAGTTTTTTATTGAAGGTTTCAATGAACGCCTGTGTCAGGAAAGGGATATCCTCCGCCCGGTCGCGCAGGGGCGGCAGGTGAATGCGCAGCACGTTGAGCCGGTAGAACAGGTCCTCCCGAAAGGTGCCGCCGGCCACTTCCGTTTCAAGGTCCCTGGCCGTGGCCGCCACGATGCGGATGTCGATCTGTCTGCTGGCCGACGCGCCCACGGGGCGTATTTCCCTGTCCTGAAGCAAACGCAGCAGCTTGACCTGAAGGGCCTGGGGCAGTTCG
>JBMORB010000144.1:0-2904 GCA_049320925.1 Thermodesulfobacteriota bacterium
TCCGCCCGCGGCGGCCACACCGGCGTTGTTGACGACCACATCCACCCCGCCCCAGTTGACCTCCAGCCAGTCGGCCGCTTTTTGCAGATCACTTTCGCGGGTCACGTCGCAGGAGACAAAGGCGGCCTTTGCCCTGTCCGCAGAAAGGCTTTTGGCAAACGCCTCCCCCGCCTCCTTATTAATATCGCCGATGCAGACCCGCCAGCCTCTGGCGGCATATCTCCGGGCCAAAGCCTGGCCCAGCCCCGACGCTCCGCCGGTGATGAATATCCGCTGATTCAAAATGTTTTTCCTTTTCCTTTTATAATCCAAATCGAAATCGGGATCGGAATCGAATTGCCGTCAGGAGAAAAACGTATCGATACTGATTTCGACAGGGACAATAATTTTTCTGTCATTCCCAATCGCCCGATTAAATCTTGTTCTTACTCGTGCTCTTACTCGTGATCGTCTTTCTCTGCCTTACCATCCCCCCGGCTCTACCTTTTTGTCATGCCGGACCCCGATCCGGCATCCAGTAAAAATTGACCGGCCTACCTTCCTGTCCTGCCGCCCGCCCCACTCGTCATTGCGAACGACCAAAGGGAGTGAAGCAATCCCCTTTATCCCTGCCCCGTATAGGCTCTGTCCTTGCTGTTTCGTACTCTTGCTCTTGCTCGTGATCCTGATCGAAACAAAAAGACGATTACGAGCACGAGCACGATCAAGAGCACGATAAAACACAGCTTAAATCATATGTCTCCCACCACAGGGTGGCACCCGCCAGACGACCTGCCGGGGTGCCGTTGTTCTCAAGACTGCTTCGTCGCTTTGCTCCTCGCAATGATGGGAAACGGTTGCCCCGCCCGTTGCAGCGCAGCCGAACGCGAACGGTTTTTTCGGAAACAGGCGGGCAGGCTGTCTGAGTTCGCCGCAGGCGAACGAGTTCCTGGCCGCACCGAAAAAACGTTCGCGCGAGGGCAGCCGGAGGCCAAGCTGCAGGGCGAATTTTCTTTTGGTCCTTTTCTTTGCGCCAAAGAAAAGGACACGCATCAGGCCAGCATGCCGCCATCACATGTAATACAGCTTCCCGTGGTAAACGAAGCAGCGTCGGAAGCCAGGTAAAGCACCGCGCCCACCATTTCATCGGGTGTGGCGTGGCGGCCCATGGGAATCCGGCTCACCGCGTAATCGTAGATTCCTTTGTTGGCGATGATGGCCTCGCTGAACTTGGTTTCGGTCAGGCCCGGCAGCAGGGCATTGACGCGGATTCTGTCATTGGCCAGTTCCTTGGCAAAGGCCCTGGTCATGGCCACCACCCCGGCCTTGGTGATGGAGTAGATACCCTGGAAGGGCGCCGGGCTCACGGCGTTCACTGAAGCGACATTGATGATCGATCCGCCGCCGGAGGCCTTCATCAGCTTTGCCGCGTACTGGGTCATGAAAAACGGCCCTTTCAAATTGACCGCGTTGGTCTTGTCCCAGGCCCACTCTTCGGCGCCCAGCAGGTCGCCGAAGTAAGGATTGGTGGCCGCGTTGTTGACCAGGATGTCCAGCCTGCCGTAATCGGCCTGAATCTTGGCAAAAAGGGCCTTGAGCTGGTCCATCTCGCCCACGTTACAGGCAACGGCATCCGCCTTTCCGCCTTTTTGCGCGATCTTTTCCACCACTGCCTGAAGCGGTTCGATCTTTCTGCTGACCAGAATGCACCGGGCTCCGCTTTCCGCCATGGCCAGCGCGATGGCCTCGCCAATGCCCCTGCTGGCGCCGGTAATCAGCGCCACCTTGTCCTTTAAAGAAAAATTCACCATGCTGTTCCTCCTTATATGAGCGTTCAATACTAAATATGAATGTTCGCGACCTGCATGAAATTCTCACCCAGCAGCATTTTTCGTATCCGGCTGTCTGGAAAAGCCTGTTCAATGCGTGCCTTGATCAGCCCCATGTCAAAGGTATGATCATCGCCGTGGAACCCGAAGGGACCGTCGGTACCGAAAATACAGCGATCCGGACCAAGGGCCTCCACCGCTTTGGCCAGTATCCGTTCGCCCACGTAGCTGGTCTGGGAAAGGTCCACAAACACATTGGACCTGGAGCGGATCGCCCGCCAGGTGTCGGCATACAGCGGGAACCCGGCATGAGCCAGAATCAGCTTCAGGCCGGGCACCTTCTGCAACAGGGCGTCAAAATCGCCATGGGGCCCGAATCCGGCGTGAATCAATACCGGCCTGCCATCCGCCGCTGCCAGCTGGGCCACCGGCACCAGGGACTCGGGCGGATACCGGTGCCAGAATGGATGAGCTTTTACCCCCACGCACCCGGGATGCTCCCGCCACCGGGCATACTCGGCCGCCGGGTCCTGTCTTCCCGCCGGATTGACAAACACCCATCCCAAAAACCGGTCCGGATACATATCCACGGCCCGGAACACCGGCACGTTGTCCAGTTCGGCATAAATCGGACAGGGCCGTCCCAGAATCTTGATGTCACCGTTTTTCGTGAAATTAGACACCGCCGCCTGCCCTGCCCACCGCAGGGGCCGGTAAAACAGCAGGAACTGGAGCGCGGAAATCAGGAAGGGGGGAGGTTCTCTAAAAGGGGCCACCAGGGGCGCCATCAGGGCCACCCGGTCAATGCCGGCGGCATCCATCTTCCGCAGCAGCGTTTCCATGGAAACCAGTCGCTTTTCCAGATGAAAATGGCAATCAATAACCATACCGCCCTCCTTTCATTGAGGTACGCTATCGATTTTTACGTTTCCCAACTCCTTCTTTTCAATCTTACGCTTGGTCTTGCGCTTACTGGTGATGGCCTGTTTTTCCCGGTGCCGATTTCGATACCGGTACCGATCCCGATACCGATACCGATTTCCACGGGGTCAGCCATACTGTTTCATAAAATATTCAGGTCAGGGCCGGATATAGG
>JBMORB010000145.1:0-2883 GCA_049320925.1 Thermodesulfobacteriota bacterium
GACCCGCTCTGGTTTTTTCACCGGCGGCGCCACCGGCGCCTTGACCGCCTGCCGGACGGCAAGAGCCGGTTCAGCCGTTTTGGGAGGCACGGCTTCAGGGGTCGGCTGCAGCCACAGGATGGTCCGGCCCGGCATGGTGACCGGCGTTACGCACGACCGCAGCATGGCAAGGATCACCAGAGACCCCACCAGGCCCACCATTGACGGATGCAGAAACCACCACTGGCGCGACGGCGCCCGGTAAACAAACGGCAGGGGCATGCGGACCGCGCCGTATCCATACTGTGTGGAAATCAGCCTGGCCCCTGTCATTCGCGGCCCTCCTCCAGGCCGGGAATCCGCTCCACCGTGACGGTCCGGGTCCCTTCCCATGTCTTTTCGATCAGGGACATGGCCATCAGCATATCCTTGCTTAAGGAGGCTTCATCCGGCACCAGCACCGGCCTTGCCGCGCCGCCCGCCTGAAGCGTCATCAGCAGGGCCTGCAAGTCGGCCGCCGACATCCGGCTGCCGGGGGCCTCAACACCGCCGGCCAGAATGGTGACCAGCTGAAAAGGCCCCAGGCCCTCTTCGGAGGGTTTGTGCACCCGCACCTGGTAAAACTTCACCTCTTTTGAGAACAGTTCCACGTTGGGACCGTCCACCACCTTGGGCAGCACCATTTCACCGATGGAGATGGGTTTCTTGCCGATGGTGGAAGCCTGGGTAAAGGCGATCAGCAGCAGAAAGGCCATGTCCGAGAAGGAAAAAAGCCACACCATGGGCTGCTGGCGTCTCCGGCTCATTCCGCGTTCTCCGTTGCAAGCAGCAGGCCCTGGTTCACGCGGTTGCGCAGCACCCGCAGCAGCCACATTTTTATGATCTCCAGCGCCACAAACAGAATCAGGGCCGCCAGGGTGGTAAAAAGCGCCGCACCCAGGCCGATGGTGTTTAATTCACTGCCGGGATCCACCTTTACCAGAAAGATCAGAATCATGCCGAATACCGTGCCGATAAAGCCCAGGGGCGGGAGCAGGTTGGCCGACAGGGTCATCGGCTCCATATACCGGTTATCAAACATGTTTTCCACCATCTGCCGGGTCGCGTCCGCCACGAACAGGCCGTCGGCGCCGCCGGTGTCGGGGTTATGAACAGCCCTGTGAACGGTCTTGGTCACGATCGTCACCAGGGGGTCATCGGCCCGGGGAGGCTCGTCCAGCTGGTCGGCAATGGTCTGACTGTCCACGCCGCGCAGCCAGATAAAGGCTTTTATGCTGATCCACAGACCATTTAAGAAAAGGATGCCGCTGGTGGTGTAAACCGCGTACTGAATCAGTGTGCTGGCAAGCGTCGCATGGGACCGGAACAGCGCAAGAAAAGATTCCATTCCGAATTTCCGATCATTAATAACAAAGCATTAAATATACTGGCGCCTTCTGTTGCCTATTGTCGACAAATGTTTTTTTGTCCATGCATCATACCATTGCCGGCATGGCAAGTAAAGTCTCAGTTTTACAGGCGTCTTTCCCTGTCAGGCCGATTCATGCGGCTTGACGCAGGCGGGCAAACCCATTATCATGTGTCAAACCTTTAATCCTCACGACCCGAACTTTTAACATTCAGCCAAGGAGAACCCATGGGAACGAATAATATTGTTTTCCTCGAGGTGCTGGAGTGGTTTGATGAAACCGGCCAGCAGCTGGTTCAGCGCCTGCCTGAAACCGGTTCCGGAGAGATCAAGTACGGGGCGCAGCTTACGGTAAGGGAAAGCCAGGCCGCGGTCTTTTTCTACCAGGGCAAGGCCGTGGGCGCTTTCGGCCCGGGCCGGCACACCCTGAAAACCGCCAACATCCCCCTGCTCACCAAGATCGTGGCCCTGCCCTGGGCCATGACCAGCCCGCTGCGGGCCGAAGTTTATTTTACCAACCTGAAGACTTTTGCCGACCTCAAGTGGGGCACCCGTGACCCGGTTGCCTTCAAGGACGCCGAGCTGGGGCTGGTGCGGCTTCGGGCCTTTGGCATGTTCAACATGCGCATCGTCCAGCCGGTGCTTTTCATCAACAGCCTGGTGGGCACAAAAGGCATGTACACCACCGAGGAGATCGCCGACTACCTGAACAAGGTGATTGTTTCCCGGCTCAACGACTACCTGGGAGAGCATCTGCGCTCCGTTCTGGACCTTCCCTCCACCTATGGCGACATAGCCCAGGGACTTTCGCTGCAACTGAAGGAGGATTTCGCCCATTTCGGCCTGGCCCTGACCGGGCTCTACATCAACGCCATCACGCCCCCGCCAGAGGTGCAGAAAGCCATCGACGACCGAAGCCGCATGGGCGCGCTGGGCGACATGAACAAGCTGATGCAGATGAAGGCGGCCATGGCCATGGAGAAGGCGGCGGAAGGCGGCGACGGCGCTTCAGGGTCCCATGCGGGTATGGGCATGGGGCTGGGCCTGATGCTGCCGGGTATTTTTGCCGACTACTTTGCCGCCAGGGCCGGCACCGCCCAGGGGGCCGCGCCGCCCACCGCCACCTGCCCGGAATGTCGCCTGGCCATTCCCCTGGACGCGAAATTCTGCCCCCAGTGCGGCCATCAGCAGGTGGTTTTTTCGCAGTGCGCCCACTGCGGCAAAAACATCACACCGGGCGCCAACTTCTGCCCCCGTTGCGGCCACGCCACCACCGACCGGCCACGCATGAAACGCTGCGCGCGCTGCGGCACCGAAAACCTGCCCGACGCGATTTATTGCAACAGCTGTGGAGAGAAATATTAGCTACCAGGTTCAACACCAGTGTCCCCAGTGCGGGGCCCCGGTCCTTCTGGAAGAGACCGGGCGCTTTTTCAAGTGCGCCTTCTGCCGCGTCTCCTCCTGCATTTCCCAGAAGGGATATTTCCGCTACATGC
>JBMORB010000146.1:0-16723 GCA_049320925.1 Thermodesulfobacteriota bacterium
TTCATGCTTGCGGCTGGCACCCCAAGGCGGATGGATGGAGGTATTCTTCAACGCCAATCGCATTCGCCAACTTTGATGCGCTAATGGCGAACCCCGGAAAGACTGCTGATTCATTGAGTAGCGCCGCTTCGGCAGTTGCAGCTACAGTAGCCGAAGATCTCAAGCGCTAGTCATAAGGCACAACCCGTCGTTGAAGGGGACGCTCCGCCTTCGGCGGCGGCCCGTTCCCCTTGTGGCCCCAAACCGTGGACGTTGGCTCCTCTTCCCGGACCTTTGGGTTGTGGAGGGAACTGGGCAGGAAATTATTGCCCCCCCGCCCGTTGCAGCGCAGCCGAGTGTAAATGCTTTTTTCGGGAGAAGCGGGCAAATATTGTAGGGGCGGCCCCCTGTGGCCGCCCGGCTGATGGGCAGACACGCAGGTAGCCCCTACGAAAGCCGAAGGAGGGCGAGTTCCTGACCGCGGCTGAAAAAAGCGTTTGCGCGAGGGTAGTCGAAGGCCAGGCTGCGGGGCGCGGTTCTTTCGGTACTTTTCTTGCCGCCACGAAAAGTACACGGAAAAGAAAAGCATGAAAATCAATTTTAACTGGACTCCGGCTCGGTGGCCGGAGTGACGAAGTTTCTGGACCCCGGATCGGGTCCGGGGTGACGGAAAGCAGAAAACGACTTTTCGATTTCGATACCGATACCGATAGCGATAGCGATGTTGATAGTGAGGATCACGATTACGAGCAAGAGTAAGAGTACGATTCAGGAATAAACCGGATAGATACTGATGAAAAGATTAACACTGGCATTTTTATATAACGTTCGACACCAGTATCCTGACCCTGACCGGCCGGAAACCCAGGTCGAGACCGATTTTGACGATCCGGAAACCATTGAGGCGATGACGGCCCACCTGCTTGGCTGCGGGTTTGACGTGATTCCCATTGAGGCCGACCCGGATGCTTATGCCACGCTGTACGCGCAGCGCCGCGACATTGACCTGGTCTTTAACTACGCCATGGGCCTTTACGGCCGGGCCCGGTATGCCCAGGTGCCGGCCATGCTGGAGATGCTGCAACTTCCCTACACCGGGTCCGACCCCCTGACCCAGGCCCTGATCCTGGACAAGGCCCGCATGCAGCAGGTGCTGTCGGCCTGTAACGTGCCGGTGCTTTGCTCCCAGGTGTTTGAAACCGGCGACGAGCCCCTGCAAAGAGGACTGACCTTTCCCCTGATCGTCAAGCCCGTGGCCCAGGGGTCTTCGGCCGGCATCACCGCCGACAGCGTGGTGCGGGATGAAGCGGCCCTTTACCGCCAGGCGGGCCGGGTGATTGCCACCTTTGGCGAGCCGGCCCTGGTTCAGCCTTTTCTGGAGGGCCGGGAGTTTTCCATTCCCATGATGGGAAACCCGCCCGATATTTTTCCGATCATCGAACCGGATTTTTCACGCCTGCCCCAAGAGTATGCCCGCATCGATTCTCTTGAGGTCAAGTGGATATTTGAAGAACAGACCGAGTCCCACCATCTGCTCTGCCCGGCCCCTGTGGAGCCGGCCTTAAAAGACCGGCTGGGCAAGACCGTGCTGGCCGCGTGGAAGGCCCTGGGCATCCGGGACTGGTGCCGCATCGACCTGCGGTGCGACAGTCTCGGCAACCCTTATATAATTGATGTAAACTCGCCGCCGGGCATGATTCCGCCGGAACGCTCCATGACCTCCTATTTTCCCATGTCGGCCCGGGCCGCAGGCATCGACTACCAGGGCCTGCTTACGAAACTCATTCAGACCGCTATGGACCGGTGGACCCGGCAATAGATACCGGTTACGTCAGCCTTTTTCCATTGACAATCCAAGGGAATAAACGGATAGTGAGACAAAAAACAAAGGGATAAAGGTACAGCCATGACCTCACTGCTTGAAAAGGCATTCAAAGAGGCTTCCAGGCTTCCCGCCATGGACCAGAACGCTTTTGCCAAGTGGATTCTGGATGAGCTGCATTCGGATCGGGCCTGGACAAAAAAATTCGCCGAATCGGAAGACATTCTGGAAAAGCTCGCTGATGAAGCGCTGTGTGACAGGAAAAACGGCACGGCAACGCCTCTTGACCCTGATCGCCTATGAAGTCCTTTGCGACGCAACGCTTCTGGGAGTGTTACAGCAATCTTCCCCCGGAGATCAGAAAAAAAGCCGGGGAAACCTACAGCCTGTTTTCCAACGACCCTTATCATCCGAGCCTTCATTTCAAGCGTATTCATTCAACACGGCCCATTTTCTCGGTACGCATCACCATCGATTATCGGGCGGTGGGCGTGCTGGAAAAAGACGCCATAACATGGTTCTGGATAGGATCACACAAGGCTTACGACATGCTCATTAAAAGGGTTAGAAGCGCTTAATATTTAAACATCAACCGCCTTTGCCCGGAGCCGGAATTGGATCAGAACCGTCAGAAACACCTCTACCTTCTGCTGCTGTGTCTGGGCATTGTGCCGTTTCTGATCAACGGCTGGATCAATTCCCTGATTGCCCAGAGCCCGTGGGCTTACTGGAGCTTTGAGCTGGTTTCCTGGGTGCTGATTCCGGTGCTGGTTTTTCTGGTGGCCGGCCGAAACGGACTGGGCCTTTCCGACCTGGGCCTGGACGCGCGGGTTTTCGGCCGAAAAGATGTTCTGCTGGTGGCTGTTCTGTGCGTGATCTTCTGCCCGGTCAATCTGTGGGTGTATAAACATACCTATAAATTCTTCGAGGCCCTGCTGCCCTCCACCCCTTACTTCCAATATGAAACCATTGTGCCCACCAAAGGCGTCATGAAGGTGGTGGTTGCCTTCTATTTCAGCCTGAGCGCGGGCATTGTAGAGGAGCTTTACTTTCGCGGGTTCATTTACCGGGTGTCGCGGTTCTTTTCCCGGCCGGCCGTGGTTTACATGGTTTTTTCGCCTCTGGTGTTTGCCATGGTACACTGGGAGGGCGGGCCGTCCAACCTGCTGGCCACCTATGTTTTCGGACTGTTTAACGGCATTGCGTTTCTGGCCATGGGGAACCTGTGGCCCCTGATAATCGGGCATATCTTTACCGACTATGTATGGTTCAACTGATGATGGCTTTTCTTCTCCAAATCGAAATCGCTATCGGGATCGGGATCGGAGCCCATGCGATGGGGCACTCGTCACTGCGTCACGCCGTGGCGTGACTTGATCTTGAACCTTTTACAAAGCCGGGGCATTAACGGCGGCTCAGACCCTTTCAGAGCACCGCCGCATATGCAATTCGATTTCGATAGCGATAGCGATTTGGATAGACAGACGGGCTCTGTCCCGTCTTGCTGAATACTGTTCTGGGACAATAATGAAAAGCAGAAGCTGTTTTTAAAATATACAGGGAGACCTCATGGATATTTGTAAACTCTTTTCACTGGAAGGGAAAACGGCCCTGGTTACGGGCGGTTCCATGGGCATCGGCCGGGCCACGGCCCTGGCTTTTGCCGATGCCGGAGCCGACGTGGCCATTGTCAGCCGCAAGATGGAAAACCTGGCCCCGGTGGCCGAGGAGATTCAAGCCAGGGGGAGAAAATGCGTGCCGGTGGCGGCCCATGTGGGCCGCATGGACCAGATTCCCTCCATCGTGGAGCAGGTGGTCGCCGGAATGGGAAAGATCGACATTCTGGTCAACAACGCGGCCACCAGCCCGGCCTATGCCACGGTTCTGGAGGCCGGAGAAAAACTGTGGGACTCGATTATCAGCCTCAACCTCAAGGGGCTCTATTTTTTAAGCCAGGCCGTGGCCCGGATCATGAAAGAGAAGGCTGCCGGCGGCTCGATCATCAATGTCTCTTCCATTGACGGTTTCCAACCCCAGGCCCAGGTGGGCATCTACTCCATCTCCAAGGCCGGGGTGAACATGGCCACCCGGTCCATGGCCCTGGAACTGGCCCCGCACAAGATCCGGGTCAACGCCATTGCGCCCGGCGCCACGCGCACCAAGCTCTTTGAAGGATTGTTCGCTTTTCTGCCGGAAGACCAGCGGGAAGAGCAGATCCGGCAGATCGGCCAGGCCTTTCCCCTGGGACGGGTGGCCGTGCCCGACGACATGGTGGGGCTGATGCTCTACCTGGCCTCCGACGCCTCGGCCTACATGACCGGCCAGATCGTGGCCGTGGAAGGGGGCGTGCTGCTGCACGGGGGGCTGTAATTCGGATATGTATAAATCTTACTCTTGCTCGTGCTCTTAATCTTGATCGAACAACAATCACCACAAAAGCACGATCACGAGCAAGAGTACGAGTAAGATAGCGAAAAAGACTACCGGCTGAAAGATTACGGAAAGGAAAATACAAATGGAATCCAACTGGAACCCCGGAAGTCTGCTGGGATTGTCCGGTTATTACTGGCGCTCCTGCGTGCTGCACGCGGCGGTCAAGCTGGACCTGTTTACCGTTCTGGGAAACGAAAGCCAGACCGCCGAGGCAGTGGCCGCAGGAATCAAGGCCGACAGCGACGGCACGGCCCGGCTGTTAAACGCACTGGCGGCCATGAAGCTGGTGACCAAAAACCAGGACCGGTTCGCCAACACATCGGCCGGGGTCCGGCTGCTGTCTAAATCATCCCCGGAGTATATCGGCCACATGATCCTGCATCACCATTTTTTGATGGAATCGTGGCAGCAGCTCGACAAGAGCGTGTCCACGGGCAAGCCGGTGCGAACGACCCTTGCCTTTGGCGAGCCGGCCGTGCGGGAAGCGTTCATCAACGGCATGTCCACCACGGCCATGCTGATGGCGCCCCGGCTGGTGGGCCATGTGAAGCTGTCGGGCCGCCGCGCCCTGCTGGACCTGGGCGGGGCCGCCGGCATGTACGCCATCGCCTTCTGCAAGACGAACCCCGATCTGTCGGCATGGGTGTTCGACCTTCCCTCGTCCCAGCCCCTGGCCCAGCAGGCCATCGACCGGTACGGCATGGCCGGGCGGGTCCACTTTCTGGCCGGCGATTACACGCAGGACGATCTGCCCGGCACCTACGACGCGGTGTGGGTGTCCCACATTCTTCACGCTGAAGGCCCGGACGCCTGTTCGCGGATTCTGGAAAAAGTTTTCCGGGTCCTTGACCCCGGCGGCATGGTGTTCATTCATGACCTGATACTGGAAGACAGTCGCACCGCGCCCCTGTTCCCGGTGCTGTTTTCGCTGAACATGCTCACCGGCACACAGGAGGGCCGCTCCTACACCAACCGGGAACTGACCCTGATGCTGCGGGAAGCGGGCTTTGTAGACGTGACGCGCCTGCCGTATGAGGGTCCCACCGATTCGGGGATACTCACCGCGAAAAAGCCATAACCCGGATTTCGGGTAAACGGGACCGGCCCGCTTCGTGATATTCGTGTAAAAAGCGGCCGGCCGATTGGGGCCACAGAATGTTTCAACACGAAGATCGCGAAGAGGCAGATGATTGGTGGCGTCTGTGACAGGCGTCACAAGTTTCGATTTCGATCCCGATAGCGATAGCGATCCCGATAAATAAGGAAAAAACCTTTCACACAGGAAAACCGATCATGGAACATGGAAAGATGACAAAAAAAATGGCCCGCTTCTGCAAAGACTCCTGCCCGGTCTGTACCCGGGCACGGGAAAAGGGCGAAGGCTTTCTCTACGAATTCGTGAAGCTGGAGGAACAGCTCTGCCCGGCGTGCCGCTCCTATAAAAAGGTATATGGCGTGCCGGCTCATGAGAAAATCAAAGGCCACCGCTAAAAATTGATGCCTTCGTAAAAAATTGGAATTCACCGTATTCCGTCACCCCGGCCCCCGAGCCGGGGTCCAGTAAAAACGAACAGCACCAATTTTATACTGGATTCCGGGTCAAGCCCGGAATGACGATATATGGCCTTAGAAGGTAGACCGCCTTTTTGCAATCCGCACTTCGCCGCCGAAGATGCGGGCCGTCTGCTCACGGTAGGCGGCCATGCTTTTCGCCTTGAAGATCGTCTTGAGGGTTTTGTCCGAATCATCGAACAGCAGCGCAAGGTAGCGCCAGAAACCCTTCATGCGGTCCAGCAGATGGCCCGGCCCGCTTAAAAGGGCGCTGTAGCGCTCAAACAGGTCGTCATGAAACCGGCCCAGCCGCTCCATCCGGTTGTTCCCGTCATCGGTGCCGGAACGGATGGCCGCCGGCAGAAAAGGGTTGATCACGCATCCCCGGCCGATCATCCACCGGTCCACGGATGGAAATCGGGCCGCCAGATACGTAAAGTCCTCCACGGTTCGAATATCGCCGTTGTAAACCACCGAATGACGCGTGGCGGCCAGCACCTGCGCAAAGGCCGCCAGGTCCACGCTCCCCTCATACCGCTGCCGGCCGGTGCGCGGATGCACGGTCAACTCGGCCAGGGGATACCGGTCCATCACCGGCAGCAGTTCCATCAGTTCGTCCGCGCCGTGCCACCCCAGCCGGGTTTTGACGGAGAGCCGGCACTGAAGCCGGGGCACGGCGGCGTCGAGAAAATCGGCGATCCGGTCCGTGTAGGGCAAAAGGCCCGCGCCCCGTTTTTTCCTGGCCACCATGGGAAAGGGACACCCCAGGTTCCAGTTCACGGTGTCATATCCCAGGTCGCAAAGGCAGTGGGCCAGGTGAACAAAATCACCGGCATGGTTGCTTAAAATCTGTGGGACCACCGGCAGGCGAAGGTTGTTTTCGGGCAGCAGGTCGGTAAAATAGCGTTTCTGAATTTTCCGGTCCTGCTTGCTGGTGATAAAGGGCGCCACGGCCCGGTCAAAACCGCCGAAATGTTCGGTAAAAACCGTGCGGAACACATGGTCGGTGATGCCCTGAATCGGAGCCATGCACAGATTCATGGTCACACCGTGATCCGCCAGCACCGGTGAATGGGGTTTTTCCGGTTGCGATAGTCCTCGGGGATCGTGGCCGACGTGATCTCGCGGATGTCGGCCGCCTGGAGGCCCTCCATTCGTGGCGTGAAATCCTGGTGGTTGGTGGAAAAGAAGATCGTGGCGCCGGGTTTCATCACGGCCGCGGTCATGGCCAGCAGCCGGGGATGGTCCTGGACAATGTCCATGTTGTGGGCGCCGTCCCGGCTGGTGGCAAAGGAGGGCGGGTCCACCACGGCCAGGTCGAACCGCCGGGCGCCGGCCGCCGCCTTTTCCAGAAAGTCGAACACATGGGCCTGAACCAGGGTGTGGCCCGGCTCGGGAATGCCGTTGACGGCCAGGTTCTCCCGGGTCCAGCGGATGGCGGACAGGGACCGGTCCACCGACATCGTGGCCCTGGCGCCGCCTTTGGCCGCGTAGCAGGTGAAGGTGCCCGAGTAACAGAAAAGGTTTAAAAAGTCCGCGCCGGCGGCCATGTCCCGCACCATCTGCCGGGTGTCCCGGTGGTCGGAAAAAAGCCCGGTGTCCACGTAGTCGTCCAGGTTGACGTAGAATTTAAAATCCCGCTCCGACATCACGATCTTCCGCTCGGTGCGGGCCAGCCGTTCATATCGCTTTTTTCCCGGCGCGCCGGTGCGCCGCTCCTTTAGATGAACTTTTGCGGCCGGCACCTCCAGGGCCTTTGCCACCGCTTCCCCCATCATGGGCAGCCAGTCGGCCGTGGACTGCGTGCGGGTGTACTCGCCCACCACCAGGTGGCCGGCATACCAGTCCACCACGGCCCGGATCTCGGGAATGTCCCAGTCGTAAACGCGAAACACCTCAATGTTCTGCCGGGCAAAACGCTTTTTCAAATGCCGGTACTGTTTTTTGGCCCGGTTGGCCAGCATTTCGGCCTGGCGCCGGTATTTTTCCTGTTGCTGTGTGTCCGATAACGCCATGTCTTTGCGCTCTTTTCCGGGAAACGAATTTTTATCCGTCTGTTTGTAAAGGGGTTCGGGACAAATGTCAATCACCGGGCCGGTGTTTGACAAGCCGCGCCCCTTTTCCTATACTGCCCCCTGCCCGTGACCACGGATGTATTCGCTCTTCACCAACAGGATTGAGGAAACCATGAAAGCAAAAAAATGGGTGTACCTTTTCGACGAGCTGGACCAGGCCATGGCCGCGGTCGGCAACGACTGGGACGCGGTGCGGGGACTGTTCGGCGGCAAGGGCGCCAACCTGGCGGACATGCAGCGCATCGGGGTGCCGGTGCCGCCGGGCTTCACCG
The DNA here is from genome assembly GCA_049320925.1 of Thermodesulfobacteriota bacterium. Classification (GTDB taxonomy): domain Bacteria; phylum Desulfobacterota; class Desulfobacteria; order Desulfobacterales; family Desulfosudaceae; genus Desulfosudis. The sequence goes on from JBMORB010000146.1 coordinate 8,133, forward strand.
TCACCACCGAGGCCTGCAACGCCTACCTGGCGGCCGGCGGGGTGTTTCCGGACGGCATGTGGGACCAGGAGCTGCACGCCCTGCTGGCCGTGGAAAAGATCACCGGCAAGGTTTTCGGGGACAGCGAAAAGCCGCTGCTGGTTTCCTGCCGTTCCGGCGCCAAGTTTTCCATGCCCGGCATGATGGACACCGTGCTCAACATCGGCCTCACCGACGAGACGGCCCAGGGCATGATCCGGCTGACCAAGGACCCCCGCTTTGTCTATGACGCCTACCGCCGCCTGATTCAGATGTTCGGTTCGGTGGTCATGGGCATTCCGGACGAGGCCTTTGAATTGGCCATCGACCGGATGAAGCGAACGGCCGGTGTCTCCTCGGACGCCGAACTCACCGCCGACCACTGGCAGGCCCTCACCGGCCAGTTCAAGACCATTTTTCACAGCCATACCCAGATCGATTTTCCCCAGGACCCGGTGGAACAGCTCATGATGGCCACCGAGGCGGTCTTTAAAAGCTGGAACGGCAAACGGGCAGTGGATTACCGCAACGCCGCCGGCATTTCCCACGACCTGGGCACGGCGGTCAATATCGTCACCATGGTTTTTGGCAACATGGGAAACGACAGCGCCACCGGCGTGGCCATGACCCGTAACGGCGCCACGGGCGAGCCCGGACTGGAAGGCGACTACCTGATCAACGCCCAGGGCGAGGACGTGGTGGCCGGCATCCGCATGACCCAAAGCATCGACCGGATGGCCGTGGAGATGCCGGAAGACTACAAACAGCTCCAGCAGATCGCCCGAATCCTTGAAGACCACTACCGCGACATGCAGGACATGGAGTTTACCATTGAAAAAGGGAAACTCTGGATGCTCCAGACCCGGGACGGCAAGCGCACGGCCCAGGCAGCGGTGCGGATCGCCGTGGACCTGGTCGAGGAGGGGCGGATCACGCAGGAGGAGGCGGTGGCGCGGGTCTCCCCCGGCCAGGTCGATTTTTTCCTGCATCCCCAGTTCGACAACCAGGCCGTGGCCGAGGCCCGGGCCGGCGGCAAGCTGCTGGCCCGGGGCCTGAACGTCTCTCCCGGGGCCGCCGTGGGTAAGGTGGTGTTCGAGGCGGACCTGGCCGAGACATGGGCCAAGGAACAGGGCCGCCAGGTGCTGCTGGTGCGGCCCGAAACCAAGCCCGACGACGTGCACGGCATGCTGGCGGCCAACGGCATTCTCACCAGCCGGGGCGGACGCACCAGTCACGCGGCCCTGGTGGCCCGCCAGTTCGGCAAGCCGGCCGTGGTCGGCGTGGCTGAACTGCAGATCGACCTGGTCAAGCGGCGCATGACCGTGGGGGACAAGACCATCCAGGAGGGCGACTGGCTCTCCCTGGACGGCAACACCGGTGAAGTCTTTGTCGGCCAGATCAAGACCATGGAGCCTGACATTCGGGATCCCTGGCTGATCAAGCTGCTGGGCTGGGCCGACCACATTCGCACGCTTGGCGTGATGACCAACGCCGACTACCCCGTGGACGCCCGCCGGGCCAGGGAGTATGGCGCACAGGGCATCGGCCTGTGCCGTACCGAGCACATGTTTTTTGAAAGCGAGCGCCTGCCCCATATTCAGCAGATGATCATGGCAACCCTTCCCTTTGAGCGCCGCGAGGCCCTCAAAGCCCTGCTGCCGTTTCAGCGGGAAGACTTTGCCGGGCTGTTTCGGGCCATGGACGGCCTGCCGGTGATCATCCGGCTGATCGACCCGCCGCTGCACGAGTTCATGCCCGACCTGGTGGGGCTGATCAACGAACTGGCCGACCTGAAGTTCCGGGTCAACCACGCCACCACCATGGCCGAGATCGACACCCTTCTTCAGCAGATCCGGCTGAAGGAACGCATTCGGGCCCGGGCCGAACAGCTGCGCGAGCAGAACCCCATGCTGGGCCTGCGCGGGGTCCGGCTGGGCATTCAGATCCCCGAACTGACCGGCATGCAGGTCCGTGCCCTTTTCGAGGCCGCCTGCGAGGTCACCCGCGAAGGGGTCCGGGTGCTGCCCAAGATCATGATTCCCCTGACCACCCACGCCAATGAACTCAAGCGGCAGCGGGAGGTCCTGGAGGAAACGGCCAGAAAGGTCATGGCCGAACAGGGTATCACCATCGATTACAAGTTCGGCACCATGATCGAGGTGCCCCGGGCCGCCATGACCGCGGACCAGATCGCGGCCCACGCCGAATTTTTCTCTTTTGGCACCAACGACCTGACCCAGACCACCTTTGGCATCTCCCGGGACGACGCCGAGTCCGGGTTTCTCATGAGCTATCTGAACCAGGGGCTTTTGCCGGACAACCCCTTTGCGACCCTGGACCGGGACGGCGTGGGCGAACTGATGCGCATCGCGGTGACCCGTGGACGAAAAGCCCGGCCCGACCTGGAGTGCGGCATCTGCGGGGAGCACGGCGGGGACCCGGAGTCCATCGCCCTGTGCCACGAACTGGGGCTCGACTACGTGTCCTGCTCGCCGTTCCGCGTGCCGGTGGCCCGCCTGGCCGCGGCCCACGCGGCCCTGAAATCCAAAACCCGGAAGCCGGCCGGCAAATGACAGCCGCGGGAAAACCGCACCATCCAGCCGCAGGCCGGGCACCTGATACCCATTGACTGATACGCGAGGCAAAAAATGTTTAACACATCCGCTTCATTGAAAATGATCTTTCTGGCCGTACTGCTGGTCCTTTCTTCCACCCATGCGTGGGCGGCTCAGGAACCACCGGAAGCGCCGGACCTGATAAGAACCGTCACGCATTACAAAACCGCGTCTCCGGACAATGCGCGGTATGAGGTGATCCAGTCGGAAACCGCCCCCCGGTGGCTCTTCAAACTCGACCGGTACACGGGGCAGGTCTACCAGCTGACCCAGACATCGAAGGGGGAAATTCACTGGATAGAAATGCTGGTATGGGAACGCCCGGAAATCAAGAAACCGGCAATGGCGCGGTTTCAGCTCTTCATATCCGGCTTTTCCGCTGCCTACGCCATTCTCATGGACACCGCAGAAGGTGGAAGCTGGATATTGCAGGTGCGCCAGGTCAAGAATAAAGATTCCGGAGAATCCATGGATGTGACCGGATGGTTCCCCATCACCGCCCTGCCGTAATCACAGGTTGGAAACGATAAAAAAAACAGGTGTTCTGCTTTTTCCGGTAGGATTTTCCGGAAAAGTATAGACCCGGCGCAAATACCACTGCGCGCCAATTCCTCAAAGCGATTGTTTGTCTCAGCGATAAGCCGTCCAAAACTGTGTCCCCCGGATCTGAAATAAAACGATTACTGCTTGCTATTAAAATACAATTTTTCTGTAAGTCCTCGCCCCAAATGTGACAGTTATGTGTCAAAATTTGTTTTTCCTTATCTACCCACTTTCCCCGAAGTGTTGAAACCCCCTGCGCTCAAAATTGTTTTGTATATACAAAACAATATGTTATTATCTGTTCTGGCGGAAGAGAGCGCCCCGGCACATTTCCTGCTGTATCTGAAGCAGGAAACGGGTTTATTTTCAGATGTATTAAATATGCCCTGATCAATCGCAACTGCGATTATTTATCGCCTGTTTAAGAAAGGGAGATACCATGAACACACGGCAGACTTCGCGTGCATGGACGCCCTTTGTCGCCTTTTGCCTGCTGGCCCTGCTTCTAATATTTCCGACACCATCCATCACCTACGGCGATGAGTGGGTCAACTATTATGAAAAGCCAGACATCGTATATGAGGTGGCTGTTGAAGCCGACCCGGTGGAGCAGGCCAGAAATTCCTTCAAGTACATTGTATGGTTCGCCACGGAAGTCGGGGTTTTCCGGTTTGATAACGATAAGGAAACATATACCCGCTATACCTTTGCCGACGGCCTGTCCCACAACGCGGTCAAGTCCATCCTGGTTGACGGTACTGGAAACAAGTGGTTCGGCACCACCACCGGCGAACTGAACCTGTTTGACAACGCCGCATGGACCCTCTACCCCACGCCGGACATCACTCCGGTCAATGCCTTGCCATGGATGCCGATGGAACGCTATGGCTGGCCCGGGGGGATTTTGTGACCACCATACTGGGTCTGGGCGGGGTGCATGTATTTGACGGAACCGATTGGCTGGTCTTAAACAGGAGCAACTTCGGCCTGGCCTCCAACTATGTGGAGACCCTGATCATAGACAGTTCGGGAAATATCTGGATGGGGACCTGCCCGCCGCCGCTCTTTCCATGGAACCTTTTCCAGACCGGTGGACTTCACAGGTTCGACGGAACCGCCCTGACGACTTACAAAAAGACCAATGGCCTGGCCAACAACAATGTATTTGACATTGCCGAGGACAGCGCCGGTCAGTTATGGATCGCCACGCTGTTCGGCGGGGTCAGCCTTTTTGACGGCGCCACCTCCTGGACCACTTACAACCCCACCAACAGCGGCCTGGCCAGCGGCAACGTTCTTGCCGTGGCCATAGACAGCGGTCACCAGTGGTTCGGCACCAATGCCGGGGCCAGCGTGTTTGACGGCACCGCGTGGACCACCTACGACACCGCCACCAGCGGGCTGGTCAACAACATGGTTCACGACGTTAAAGTCTATGAAACAAAAAACGGGAGCCGGGAGATCTGGTTCGGCACGGGCAATGGCGTGAGCCGGTATAAACCCGGCAGCAACAAGTGGAAAACCGTTGCCTTTGACGGCATTCTCAATACCACGTACAACGCCGTTGCAGTGGACGGCAGCAACACCAAATGGTTTGCCACGGATGCCGGGGCCAGCGCCTTTGACGGCACCACATGGACGCTTTACAACACCGCCAGCAGCGGCCTGGTATCGGACATTGTCCGGTCCGTGGCCGTGGATGGCGCCGACAAATGGTTTGCCACCGATGCCGGGGCCAGCATGTTCGACGGGGCGACATGGACCACCTACACGATCAGCGATGGGCTGGCATCGGACAACCTGTATGCCGTTGCCGTGGATGGCAGTGGCAATATCTGGTTCGGCACCGACGCCGGCGCCAGCATGTTCGACGGGGCGGCCTGGACCACTTACACTGTTGATAACGGCCTGGCTTCCAATACGGTCAGCGCCATTGCCGTAGCCGGGAGTAATGTCTGGTTTGGCACCGACGCCGGCGCCAGCATGTTCGACGGCTCCACATGGACCACTTACACCGTTGACGACGGCCTGGCTTCCAATACCGTTAACGGCATCACGGCGGACGGCAGTGGAAACATCTGGTTTGCCACCGACGCCGGCGCCAGCCGGTTTGACGGCTCTGCGTGGGCCCTCTTTTCCGTCGGCAGCGGCATCGGGGGACGATACGCGCGGGCCGCGGCCGCGGCAGGCAACGGGGATGTATGGTTTACCACGGACAGCGGTGTCAGCGGCTACATCAAAAGCGTGGTGGTGCCGCCGGTTACACCGCCGACCATTGAGGACCCGCCGGCAACAACCGGGCCCGTCCTGTTCCCTGACACATCCGGCATCGGCTGCTTCATTCAAAGTCTGGGCAGATAACAGCAAAGACCCGTCTGCCGGGCGGATGACGGGCCGCTGAACCCTTCCCCTGTTTTTACATCCAGTGAATACAGCGTGCCGGACAGTTGCGGATGGCCTCGTCCACCTCTGTTTCGGGATAGACGTCCAGGTCGGCCATCTCGATGTACCCCGCGTCATTTAAACGAAACACCGACGGGCACACGCCCCGGCACACCTCGCACAGGATGCAGTCGGAAAGCTCGACCACGGGCTGTTTCATGCCGAAGCCCCGCTTTTCAATGCCTTGGCGATACGCCGGCCGAAATCCACGCACGCGGACAGGCCCGCGTCATCGGGCACATACTGGATTTTCAGGCCCGGCTCGGGCAGGGTAAACTTCATGGCCGCCAGTTCATCCTGAATGTGGGCCACCGACTCTCCGCTCCATCCATAGGAGCCGAAAGCCGCGCCGATCTTGTTTTTGGGCTTGAGCCCCTTCATGTAGACCAGAAAATCCATGACCGTGGGAAACACGTTGTTGTTGAGGGTGGGGGAGCCCACGATCACGGCGCCGGCGTCCAGCACCTCGGTCATCACCTCGCTGCGGTCGGAGGCCCGCAGGTGCATGGGTTTTGCGACAACGCCTTCGGCGGCAAGGCCCTCGGCGATCTTTTCGGCCATGGCCTGGGTGCTGTGCCACATGGTGTCGTAGACCACCACGGCCTTCTTTTCGGCTGGATGGCCGCTCCACCGGGCATAGGCGGAGATGATGGCGCCCGGGTCTTTTCGCCAGATAATGCCGTGGTCCGGGCAGATCATCCTGAATTCCAGTCCCATCTGCGTTACGGTTTCGATGAGTTTTTTGATCTTCTCCGTATAGAGCAGCAGAATGTTGGCAAAATACTTTTTGGCGTGGGGCAGAATGGCGTCGCCGATTTCATCGTCAAACCGTTCCGGCCCGGCATAATGCTGCCCGAAAGCGTCGCTGGAAAAAAGGATCCTGTCTTCCTTCAGGTAAGAAAACATGCTGTCCGGCCAGTGAAGCATGCGGGTTTCCAGAAACTGGACGGTGCGCCGGCCCAGGCTCAGTTCCTGGCCGTTTTCCACGGCCTGGTAGTTCCACTTCTGCCGAAAATGAAGCCCGTGGTTTTTGAGGCCCATCTTGGACAGATACAGCGGCTTGTTTTCACCGATATAATGCATCACCCGGGGAAGGCCGCCGGAGTGGTCCATTTCGGTATGGTTGCTGATGACCAGGTCGATCTTTTTCGGGTCCACCACCTGAGCGATGTTGGCCAGCAGCTGGTCGGTAAAACCGCTTTTGACCGTGTCCACCAGCGCGATCTTTTCGTCCATGATCAGAAAGGCGTTATAGGTGGTTCCGGCCAGGGTGGAGTAGCCATGAAAATCCCGTCCGTTCCAGTCCACCGCGCCCACGCTGTAAATACCTTTTGCAATTTCAAATGCCGCCATTTATATGCCTCCCGATAAATACGGACCGCAGGTTCCAGATGGACCGGCCGGCCCTGTCCAAAAGGCGACCCCCGGCGCACCGGACGGCGCCGGGGGTCGCCTGAATACCGGTCAACCCGTATATCTGAACTGAAGGGTGATAACCGGACTACTCCTGCTTCACAAAATCGGCCTTGCTGGCGCCGCAGACCGGGCATTCCCAGTCCTCGGGCAGTTTTTCAAAAGGAGTGCCGGGAGGAATATTGTTGTCCGGGTCCCCGGCGGCCGGGTCATACACATAACCGCACACTTCGCATACGTACTTGTCCATGATCGTCTCCTTTTCATATGGTTTTTATCAAAATCGCTATCGCTATCGGGACCGGTATCGGAATCGAAGCCCGTTTGCCTCAACATTTACAAAACCGCGGCCTTCAAGGCATCCAGGCCGATCCGGTCGATCATGGCGCCGATGCGCTCGATCTTTTTGGCGTTGGCCTTATAAAATTCAACCACCTTTGCCACCAGTTCCACGGCCGCGTCGTCCGACGCGATGTCCTCGACCAGAGTGTCGGCCAGCCGGGGCCGGCTGGTCCCCTTGCCGCCCACGGTGAGCACCCACCCCGATTTCTTCCCGTAAAGGCCGATATCCTTTATGCAGTTTTCCGCGCACTGGTTGGGGCAGCCGCTGACCCCGATCTTGGTTTTGCTGGGCAGGTCCATGCCGTGATAAATGGCGTCCATTTTCATGCCCATGCCCAGGCTGTCCTGCTGGCCCAGCCGGCAGAAGGCCGTGCCCGGGCACGCCTTGACGCTCCGGACGCACATGCCCACCGCGTGGCCCGGCGCGATGCCGAGGTCGAGCCACACCCTGTCGATGTCCTCTTCCCGGATGCCCACCAGGGCGATGCGGGCCGCGCTGGTGACCTTCACGGCCGCGGCCTGGTACTTTTCCGCGGCATCGGCCAGGCGCCGAAGTATTTCCGGCGTCACCACCCCGCAGGGAAGATGGGGCGCGATGGCGTATGTTTCCCTGTCTCTCTGCAGAACGACGCCTTTTTCGCCGTCCCTTAACCGGGTCTTTTCCTCCATGGTGTCGAATGCCTCCTTTTAATTTTCATGATTTATATCATTGTTGTCCAAAAACAGTTTTAACCATGGCGTCACATCTTTTGATTTATTTGTCCAGATCAGTATCGCTATCGGGATCGGTATCGCTATCGAAATCAAATTTTATATGCGGTGGTTTTTCTAAAAGTCTTCTCCCTCTTTTCTTTATCCGTGTACTTTTCTTGCCGCCAGGAAAAGTACCGAAAAACCCGCTTGCGCTCGGCTGCGCCGCAAAGGGCGAAAACGGCCATTGACGCCCATACTGAATTTTCAAACTCCTTTTAAAAGTTGATTTTGGACAACAATATCAAAAAGTGATGGTCTCGGACGGCTCAGCCAGACGGGGATCGATTTAACCGAGGCCCCTTCCAGCACGGTCTCCTTCATGATGTTCGCCCGGCCCGTTACTGCTGGTGACAGTCATTACAGTTCACCGGCCCGGCCTTTTTCCCTGCCTGGGTCATTTCCTTGTGGCACCCCTGACACACTTTCATCACCTGCATCTTGCGCAGGGTGCCGGCGGCTTTCAGC
>JBMORB010000146.1:16823-21463 GCA_049320925.1 Thermodesulfobacteriota bacterium
TTACTGCTGGTGACAGTCATTACAGTTCACCGGCCCGGCCTTTTTCCCTGCCTGGGTCATTTCCTTGTGGCACCCCTGACACACTTTCATCACCTGCATCTTGCGCAGGGTGCCGGCGGCTTTCAGCGAAACGATACTGCCCGGCTCCTGGGGAAAAAGGGTGTGGCAGATATTGCAATCCCCCAGAACGGTCTGGTGAACGGCGTGGGGAAACGCGATGTCCCCCTTGGTGCCGCCGGGAATGGTGATCTGGGGAGCCCCCATCTTCTTTTCCGCGGCCAGGGCCGCCACGGTCATTAAAATCACGGCCGTCAGAACCGGCCAGAACCACGTGTGATGCCTCATTTAATCCTCCATAATTTTTCCCGGGTCCGGGGAATCACCTGAACCCTCGACCCCTTGAACCCTTTTATTCTTCCCTTAATATTCCAGCTCCTCCTCCGTCACCTTTCCTCTAAAAAGCATGTAGGCCCACGCCTGATAGGCAATCACCACGGGAATGACCGCCAGCACCACGGCCAGCATGATTTTCAGCGTCATCGGGCTGGACGAGGCGTTAAAGGCGGTCAGGCTGACGGCGCTGTCCAGCCGGGACGGGAACAGGTTGGGATAAAGGCCCGCGATGCCGAAAAAGGTGCACAGCACGATGGCGGCCGCCGAACTTCCCCAGGCCGCCAGCCATTGCCGGCGGGAAATAAAAAGCCGCACCCCCGCCAGGGCCGCCACCGCCCCCGCCGGGATCAAGAACAGGGCGGGCGCGGCCAGGTAGTTGGCGTACAATGGCGTGTAAAAGGCCGAGGCCACCAGGAACAGGGCCGCCACGCACAGCAGCGCGATCCACGCGACAGCCGCGGTGGACACGGCCCGGGCCTGAAGCGGCCCTTCGGTTTTGACGCACAGCCACAGGGCGCCGTGAACGATAAACAGCAGCACGAACAGAACGCCTCCCAGCAGGCCATAGGGGGTCAGCAGGGAGAAAAGCGTGCCGTGATAGCCGTCGGCGTCAAAGGCAAGCCCGGCGAAAATATTGGCAAAGGCGACTCCGAACAGCAGGGCCGGGACCAGGCTGCCGATGAAAATGCAGGTGTCCCACATCCGCTTCCAGGCCGGGGAATCGATCTTGCCCCGGAACTCAAAGGAAACGCCGCGCAGGATCAGCGCGAACAGAATCAGCATCAGCGGGGTGTAAAGGGATGAAAACATCATGGCATAGACCGCGGGAAAGGCGGCAAAGGTGACCCCGCCGGCCGTGATGAGCCACACCTCGTTGCCGTCCCACAGCGGCCCAAGGGTGTTGACCATGACCCGCCGGTCCATGTCGCTTTTGCCGATAAACGGATAGAGAATGCCCACGCCGAAGTCAAACCCGTCGGTCATGAAAAAAACGGCCCACAGCAGGCCCCACAGGAAAAACCATACGGCTTGAAGTTCCATCGTCTGCCTCCTTATTCGAATTCGACAGGGCCTTTAATGGCGGCCGTCGCCATCAGGTAGATGCCCACAAGCCCCAGAAGGCCGTACACCAGCACAAACCCCGCCAGTGAGACGGCGACCTGGCCGGCCGAAATGTTGGCCGACACCGCGTCCGAGGTTTTCATGATGCCGTACACGATCCAGGGCTGGCGGCCCACCTCGGCCACCACCCATCCCAGCTCGGAAGCGATATAGGGCAGCGGGATGGCGGCCACCATGATTTTGAGGTACCAGGGGTTTTCCATCAGCCGGTTGCGCAGGAAAAAACCGATTGCCGTCAGCAGACAAAAAAGTGATCCCAGGCCCACCATGGCCTTGAAGGAGACCGTGGTGATCAGCACCGGGGGCCGCTCGTCTTTGGGAAAATCCTTTAAGCCTTTTACCTCGGCGTTAAAATCGTGATAAGCCATCAGGCTTAGCCCGCCGGGCACCTTCCCGATCTCCAGGATGTTTCTTTCGTTTTTGTCATCGGGAATGGCGAAAAAATAAAGGGGCGCCCGGGTCGAGGTTTCCCAGTGGGCGTCTAAGGCCGCCAGCTTGGCGGGCTGGCTGTGGGCCAGGTCGGCGCCGTGCATGTGACCCTCGGCCACTTCGAAAAAGGAAAAAACCAGGCCGAACATCAGGGCGATTCTAAAGGAGCGGGCAAAGACTTCGACATGCTGCTTTTTTAAGAGATGGTACGCGCTGATGCCCATCACGAAAAACGAGGAAACGATGTAGGCCGCGCTGACGGTGTGAAGAATCATCAGGGCGGCAAAGGGCTGGGTGACCACCGCGAAAAAGTTCTCCAGTTCGGCCCGTCCGTTTCTGATCACGTAGCCCACCGGGTGCTGCATCCAGGAGTTGGCGATCAGGATCCACAGGGCCGAAAAGGTGCCGGCCAGGGCCACCAGCCACATCACCACGGCATGGGCCTTGGCGGAAAGCTTCTTCCAGCCGAAAATCCACACGCCCAGGAGCACCGACTCCAGGAAAAACGCCACCGACGCCTCGATGGCCAGCAGGGACCCGAACACGTCTCCCACATAGGCCGAGTAGCGGGCCCAGTTGGTGCCGAACTGAAATTCAAGAGTGATGCCGGTCACCACGCCCAGGGCGAAGTTGATCAGAAACAGTTTGCCCCAGAATTTGGTCATTTTCAGGTAGATCTGGTCACCGGTCCACGCGTATCGCGTTTCCATGAAGGCGATCAGCACGGCCAGGCCCAGGGTGAGAGGAACAAAAACAAAATGGAACAGCGTTGCCACGGCAAATTGAAGCCGCGAAAGCAATAACGGATCCATAAGCGTCATCCTCAATTTTAATGCGGGTTAACAGGCGGCGGTTCACCCATGCATATCACGCGGAATGCCGCTGCCATGGGCAGTTCCATCCTACCGCTTCCTTTGGCGTAATTCAAACGGTTTCCAGCGCAGCCGGATCATCGCTTCCGGCTCACACAATTTTGCCGCCGATCTGCCGGCCGTAGTTCTGGGCCATCTTCATGCCTCCCTCCAGACCGGCCGACTTGAGCATCAGGGGGCCGTCGACCATGTTCATGCTAAAGATGCGGGCCATGGTCTCAAAGATTCGCTCCGGCGCTTCGCCGCTCCAGCCAAAGGCCCCGAAGGCGCCGCCCACTTTGCCGGCCAGTCCGGCCTTTTCCGCCAGAAACAGAAAAGTCTTCATGCCGCCCGTCATCTCTCCGTGATAGGTGGGGGAGCCGAACACGTAAGCGTCATAGCCGGCCAGGTCGGCCTCCTTCTTTGCGTCCTTTACGTCCATCAGGGTCACGTCCACGGCTGAAAAACGGAGCCCCTCGGCGATGAGTTCGGCGATTTTCAGGGTTTCCCCGGTGCGGGTCGAATAAACAATCAGTGCTTTTGCCATTTTTTAACCTTTCGTCACAATTGTCAAAAACCGGTTTCCAACATGTCAGGGCAGCGCCGTGTCTGTTTATCCAAATCGGAATCGCTATCGGGATCGCTATCGGGATCGAAACGAAATCTAATTGCATGCCCCACGGTATTCTTATGCTTTCCAGTGGCCATGAAGATTGCAGTATTCCCGGGCCGTGACCGTGTCGGCGTCAATCATGAAAACCGCTTCGGGCGCATCGCCGGGATTTAAAAACCGCCTGTAAACTTTCTCTCCGGCAATGATCTCGATCCACTGGATGTAATGTTTCTCCTCCATGGGATGAGCCACGCTTCCCACCTTGACCTTCACGCCGCCATCAATTTTCTCGATCACCGGCACATGTTTTTCCTTTGCCGCGTCCACGGTGTTTTCCACCTGAAGGTCCATTTTTTCCCCGCAGCAGCGCAGCGGGGCCCCGCCGCCGCTCAATATCTCGACGATGTTTCCGCAGTGCCTGCACTTGTAAACCTCAAGTCTGGCTGTCATTTGTTTTCCTTTCCGATGTAAAAGGCATGGGCGCGGCAGGCCGCGCCCATGCACGTCTTGTGACCACCTCTAAAAATTGCCTTATTTTTATGAATTACGCGAAAACCAGCCAATGGCGGCTACCAGTTTTCTCCCAGCAGTTCAAAATGGGCCTGGGGATGGGCGCAGGCCGGGCACATCTCAGGCGCGCGGGCGCCTTCGTGAAGGTACCCGCAGTTTCTGCACCGCCACACGGTGGCCGAATCCCGCTTGAAGACACGGCCGGCCTCGATATTGGCGGCCAGATCCCGGTAGCGTTTTTCATGCTGTTTTTCCGCCACCGCGATCTTTTCAAACACGATGGCGATATCCTCAAACCCCTCCTTGCGGGCAACCTTGGCAAACTCGGGGTACATGACGGCCTGCTCGTGGTGCTCGCCTGCGGCCGCGGCCTTGAGGTTTTCCAGGGTGGTGCCGATCACGCCGGCGGGAAAAGAGGCCGTGATCTCCAGTTCGCCGCCTTCCAGAAACTTGAAAAACCGTTTGGCATGCTCTTTTTCCTGGTTGGCGGTCTCTTCAAAAATGTCGGCGATCTGAACATATCCGTCTTTTCTGGCCTGGCCGGCAAAATAGGTATAGCGGTTTCTGGCCTGGGACTCGCCGGCAAACGACGCCATCAGATTCTTTTCCGTCTGTGTACCCTTGATTCGCGACATGGTGCCTCCTTTATCTTTTCATTTGATTGACGACAGTGCCATGAAATTCATCCGCCCCTCCATGACACGCCTGATTGAATATGCAAC
>JBMORB010000147.1:0-2877 GCA_049320925.1 Thermodesulfobacteriota bacterium
AAGCAGCAACTATGGAGTGGTGGAATGGAAAAGGATGGAGGGATGATACTGCGCACCCGACCTATAAGATGTCGATTCTAAAACAAAGTAAAATAGCGCCACGCCGCCAGTACCATCACCACCAGGCCCATCGCCAGGATGAAGATGAGTTGGTCGGGGCTGAAGCGTGGCGCTTTCACATCCCGCTATTCTTCCGCATCCAGGCCGAAGGCGGTGTGCAGCACGCGCACGGCCAGCTCGGCGTATTTTTCCTCCACCACGCAGGAGATGCGGATCTCCGAGGTGCTGATCATCAGGATATTGATGCCCTCGGCGGCCAGGGTGGAAAACATGGTGGCGGCGACACCCGAGTGGTTTTTCATGCCCACGCCGATGATGGAGACCTTGGCCAGGTTTTCCGCGCCCATGACCTCCTCGGCGCCGATGGCCTTGCCGGTCTGCTGGGCGATGGCCAGGGCCTTTTTGTAATCCCCTTTGGACACGGTGAAGGTCAGGTCGGTCTGGCCGCCGGCCCGGGTGTTCTGAATGATCATGTCCACCAGGATGCGGGCCTCGGCAATGGGGGTGAAAATTTTGGAGGCCACGCCCGGCACGTCCGCGACCTTTTTGAATGTGATGCGGGCCTCGCCCTTTGAACAGGTGACTCCCGAGATGACCAGTTCCTCCATTCCGGCGTCTTCATCTAACACCATGGTTCCTTCCTCCTCGCTGAAAGATGTGCGTACATGCACGGGTACCTTGTATTTTTTGGCAAACTCCACCGACCGTATCTGAAGCACCTTGGCGCCAAGGCTGGCCATTTCCAGCATTTCGTCGTAGGAGATTTTCGAAAGTTTTCTGGCCTTGTCGCAGATGGAGGGGTCGGTGGTGTAGACCCCGTCCACGTCGGTGTATATTTCGCAAACGTCGGCCTTGATGGCCGCGGCCAGGGCCACGGCCGAAGTGTCGGAGCCGCCCCGGCCCAGGGTGGTGATGTTGCCGTCGGCGTCCAGCCCCTGGAAGCCGGCCACCACCGCGATATAGCCGTCGGCCAGCAGCTTGCGGAGCTTTTCCGCGCCGATGCTGACGATGCGGGCCTTGGTGGCCGCCGAGTTGGTCAGGATTTCCGCCTGGAACCCCAGCAGGGACCGGGCCTTGTATCCCATGTCGGTGAGCATCATGGCCAGCAGGGTCACCGTGGTCTGCTCGCCGGTGGAAAGCAGGGAGTCCAGCTCCCGGCCGTCGGGGTCCGCGGACGCTTCGTGGGCCAGCCTGATCAGGCTGTCCGTGACGCCGGACATGGCCGAGAGCACCACCACCATCTGGTTGCCCGCCCTGGCGGTCTTGATGACGCGGTTGGCCACGTTGCGGATTCTTTCAATGTTGGCGACCGATGTGCCGCCGAATTTTTGAACCACAAGGCTCATTTCTTTTTTCTCTCCCTCCGAATGAGTTGTTCGACCAGCGCTTCCCCTTTTGCGGAACACGGGGTGACGCGAATATCGCGCACGGTATCTTCCACGATATCAAGGGCGATGTCAAGGTCTTCGTTCCATAAATCCGGCCCCAGCTTATGGGCCCACTCGACGGCCGTCACCTGGCCGCTGCCCGGAATTTCGTCGATGCCCAGGTCATCGATCTGGTCCGGGTGGTTCAGGCGGTAGAGGTCGATGTGACAGAGGTTGAGGCGCACACCGGGATACTGGTTGACCAGGGTGTAGCTGGGGCTGGTGACCGGGCATGATGGAGGCACGCCAAGGCCCCGGGCCAGCCCCTGGACAAAGGCGGTCTTGCCGCTGCCCAGGTCCCCGGTCAGGGCGATGACGGTGCCGGCGGCGCAAAGCCGGCCGATTCGTTCGCCCAGGGCCCGGGTATTTTCAGGCGAGTTCGAGCGCAGTCGGAAAACGGTCGGCAAGACAGTCATGAGGATCGCTCAAAAGGGTTTGGACGGCCAGGGGAAGGGCGGCCGCCACGTCCGTGGCCATCAGGCCGATCTCACCGGCCGTGTCCGCCACGATGTCGCCGGCCAGGCCGTGAAGAAATACGCCCAGCCGGGCCGCGATGCCCGGCTCATATCCCTGGCAGATTAGGCCGGAAATGACGCCGGTGAGCACGTCTCCCATGCCGCCGGAGGCCATGCCGGGATTCCCCGTGCGGTTGACAAACACCGTGCCGTCGGGATGGGCGATGACCGTGCCGGCGCCCTTGAGCACCAGGTGAACCTGGTGGGTCCGGGCAAAGGTCTGGGCGCACCGGATGCGATCGGCCTGCACCTGTTCGACGGAGACGCGGCAGAGCCGGGCCATTTCGCCCGGATGGGGGGTGAGCACCAGCCGGTCTTTGCCCGCACTCAGTACGGACAGGTCGTCTGCCAGGCAGGTGAGCCCGTCGGCGTCTATGACCATGGGAAGGCCGGTTTTTTCAATCAGGCCGCGCACCAGTTGTTTCGCGGCCGGCCCGGTGCCGATGCCGGGCCCGACGGCAACGGCTTTTTTACCGGCCGACAGGCTGATGACCGGGCCGATGCATGACTCGTCAAACAGGAGGCAGCCCGCCTCCCCCACCGGCGAGGTCATGACTTCGGCGGCCATGGGCTCGATCACGGCGTTGACGCCGGCAGGAACGGCCAGGGTCACAAGACCGGCCCCGGCCCGCATGGCCCCGACACCGGCCATGACCGCGGCGCCGGTTTTCCCCACGGACCCGGCCGCCACCAGCAGGTGGCCGGTATTCCCCTTGTGGGCGTCCGGCGCGCGGGGTTGCAGGTATCCGGCGGCAATGGCCGGCGTAAGCAGGTATTGCCTGGGGTCGGCCTCGGCCGCCACAAACGGCGGAATGCCGATGTCCACCACGGCCAGATCGCCGGTAAACGCGGCGCCGGGAAACAGCACATGGCCG
>JBMORB010000148.1:0-2877 GCA_049320925.1 Thermodesulfobacteriota bacterium
AATGTAGCGGCGGTCTTCAGACCGCCATACGGCCGTGGGGCAAAGGAAGACAGGCATTTTTAATGGAAGCCTGAAGGCTTCCGCTACAAGGTTTAAATAAGGGCGCTCTTGGAACAAATGTAGGGGCGGCCTTCAGGCCGCCTGCTGCCGGGGTGGCGGGTGGCACGGGCCAAGGCGTCAGCCTTGCCCATGGGTGCTTTTGAATGGCCGGCCTTTCACGGGCAACCTTTGGTTTGCCCGTGGCACCCGGCGCTATTGAAATCGGTATCGAAATCGGGATCGGGATCGAACCGGCGGAAAGATTAAAATAAGGAAGAATGTAGCGGCGGTCTTCAGACCGCCATACGGCCGTGCGGCAAAGGAAGACAGACATTTTTAATGGAAGCCTGAAGGCTTCCGCTACATCGGCCAACGTGGCCGGCGCTATCGGTATCGAAATCGGAATTTGATACCGATACCGATAGCGATCCCGATTTCGATTTGGAGAAGACGGAAGGGGAGATCAATGATTACAAAACAACGGCATATATCTGTCTTTGCCATCGGCCTGCTGCTGGTTTTTGCCGGATGCGCCGCGCTGGCGCCCAAAAACACCGTCACCCAGGTGTCCACCATTGACGCGCTGCTGACCGGGGCCTATGACGGCAGCATGACCTGCGGGGAACTGACAAAACACGGCGACCTGGGCATCGGCACCTTTGACCGGCTGGACGGCGAAATGGTGCTGGCCGACGGCGCGGTTTACCAGGTCCGGGCCGACGGCAAAGTTTACGCGCCGGACAGGTCTCTGACCACGCCCTTTGCCGCGGTGTGCCGGTTTTCCCCGGACCGGGCCGTGGCGTTTGAGCCCAACGCCGGTTTTGAGCAGGTAAAAGCCGCGGTGGACCGGGCCGCGCCCAACGCCAACCTGTTTTGCGCCATCGACATCACCGGCACATTTACCCGCATGCACACCCGCAGTGTGCCGGCCCAGAGCAAGCCCTATCCGCCTTTGGCCCAGGTCACCGCCCATCAGCCCGAGTTTGTCATGGAAAACGTTTCGGGCCGGATCGTGGGCTTCCGGTGCCCGGCTTATGTGAAGGGCATCAACGTGCCGGGGTATCACCTGCATTTTATCAGCGACGATCACACGCAAGGCGGCCATATTCTGGATTTTGAAATGGCCGGCGGCGCCGGGGCCGTGGATGTGTGCGACCGGTTTCTGCTGATCCTTCCCGGTGATGATACCCTGTTTGGCGGGGCCGATCTTTCCGTGGACCGCGGCAAGGAGCTGGAGGCCGTTGAAAAATAAGGGGTTTTTACAAAACCGGTTCACGCGTGCACCGGTTCCCATGCAGGAGACTGTTCCGCGCCTTGAACTCGAGCCAAAACTCTAATTTTTAGAGATAGCCCTCAAGAAAATGTCGAGTGTCGAATGTCGAATATATTGACACCGACGGGCAGGGGAAGATATAAAGGTAGATCATTTCAGGCGCTGGTCGATCCATCCGTCTATTTTTATCTCAGGAACACTGTTTTGGATGGTGGCGCCGTTTAAAAGCCCGACAAGGAGAGAAAAGATCATGGCTTCACCCTCACGGTATTACCAGATTAAACCCGGCAGAAAGCATATTCAGACATCGATTGTGCGCCTTGTCTTTTTGAGCCTGGGCCACGCGTTCCAGACCGCCTACCGGCTGGATCCGGAGGTCAAAAAAGAGATCGACACCTGGCCGGAAACGGTGTGCATCGTCATGAACGTGGAGCCCGACGGGCCGTGCCTGACCCTGATCAAGCGCAACGGCGTTTTTCAATATCTGGGCGAGAAGGAAATCGCCAACGCCGATGTGGTGATCGCCATCAAGAACATCGAGTTCCTGTTCCGCATGATGGTGGGGCTGATGAGCATGCCGCGCATCATCTCGGAAAACCGTCAGTACGTCAAAGGCGACCTGGCCCTGGCCAGTTCCATCATCCGGTGCATGAACCGGGTCCAGGCCCTGATGATCCCGGTGATCACCGGCCTTTATATCAAGAAGGTGCCCAAGTTCTCGTGGCGCATGGTGTTAAACCGGATCATTTTCTGGACCTGGGGTGTTCTGGGCCAGATCAAATAAGGCGCAATATACGCAGGAGTAATCCATGATTCCCAAGTATTTCGAGTATTACAACTCCGTCAAGGTCGTGGCCGGCAGACAGGCCCTGAGCCGGCTGCCCGAGGAACTGCTGCGGCTGGGTGTAAAGAAACCGATCCTGGTCACCGACAAGGGCGTGGTCAACGCCGGGCTGGTCAAGGTGGTGGAAGAGAACGTGGCCGGGTCGGGCGTTACCATCGGCGCCGTTTACGATGAAACGCCGGTGGACTCCTCCATTCACGCGGTCAACGCCATTGCCGCCATTTACCGGGAAAAGGGGTGTGACTCCATCATCGCGGTGGGCGGCGGTTCGGCCATCGACACGGCCAAGGGCGTGAACATCGTGCTGTCGGAAAACACCGACGACCTGCTCAAGTTCACGGGCAACAACCGGGTGCGGGCCGTGATGAAACCCTTTGTGGTGATTCCCACCACCGGCGGCACCGGCTCCGAGGTGACCATGGCGGCGGTGATCGCCAACCCGGACCTGGGGGTGAAAATGCAGTTCACCACGCCCCTGATGCTGCCGGACTTCACGATTCTGGATCCGCGCATGACAAAGACCATGCCGCCCAGGATCACGGCGGCCACGGGCATGGATGCCATGACCCACGCGGTGGAAACCTTCATGAGCATTCAGCGCAACCCGGTGAGCGACGCCTTTGCCTGGTCCGCCATTGAGCTGCTGGTGGAAAACCTTCCCAGGGCCGTCACCGACGGGACCAACGAGGATGTGCGGCTGGCCGTGGCAACGGCGGCCATG
>JBMORB010000149.1:0-2876 GCA_049320925.1 Thermodesulfobacteriota bacterium
GGTATTGGTTTTTTTCACTTTTATACCGTTTGATGGCCATGCCCATAAAGGTGAGGCCGGCCTTTGGGCTCTCCTGGGCCGCCTGGGTCATGGAACTGAAGGTCTGTTCCGCATACTGGGCGGTTTCTTCTTCTCCCTTGTAGTGGCGGTACACCATGAAGGCGATCCACAGCACTACAATAACGACAAAAAGTATGGCCCATTTTTTTTTCATGACCGCTCTTGCACTTGTCGCACTGCCCGTGCCTATCGTCTCAGGTAAGGTTTATTGCAATAAACATACCGCCGCGTTCGACCGGTGTGCGGTGTAACTGTTTGACCTTAAATCAAACAATAAGACGTCCGTTGTATTGCGGCGTCAGTAAGGGCCTTTTATGCAGGATGTGGCGTATTTTGTCGGCATAAGGACATTTTTTGTTACCGTTCATGAGAGACCGGAATGGCCCTGCCGACGGCAACCGTGCTGTTATGGCCTGACCGCCCTGACCGCGCCGCATTGTTCCAGATCAGTCTCCGCCTTTTCCCACATTCCCGTAGCCGTTTTTCTTACCGTATTGACACGTTCCTGCCATGCGGCGGAAAACACCTCAGATGTCCAGTACCAGGAAGTATCGGTTGTCGGAAAGGCGGGCCTGTCGTTATATATGGCCAGCAGCTCACTGGGCTTGGGCAGCCGCCAGTCGCTGTAGCCGCCGGTACGCAGGTTTTTGACGTATTCCGCCGCTTTCTTGTAATTCATGCACTGGTCGGTCATGGCCGATGAATCCAGCATGCACCATGTCAGTTTGGTCTGCGCATCGAAAACACAGTCGGCTGGACGTTCCACATATCGGCCGCTGGTAGCCGTAAGTTTTTGCCTAATATCAGCCCGCAGTTGATTCAACCGGGCCTGCTTTTGCTGCTGCAGGGCCTCCATCGTCTGCTGCTGCTGCCTGTCTTGCAAAGCCTTGGCTTCTTCTTTTTCAAGCCACGCAAGAATTTCCCGGGCCTCCTTGCGGTAAATCTGGGGAGGATTGCCCGCGACATAGTTGCGCATGCGGGCCGCCCTGTCAAATATCGATTTGGCGCCGTCCTGAACATAGGCCAGTAGTTGCTCCCACTCTTTTTGCTGTTTTTCCCTCGATGTGATGGCGGACAGCCTGGCTTCCACGGTCTTGCTGACTGAACTGCCGGGGCGGGTCTTCAGGAACTCAACGTAAAGAGCTTTCGCGGGCGCCGATCCTTCTCCCACCGCCTTCACTTCTTTCAGAAGGGCCTCAAGCGCCGCGTTATCTTCCATCAAGGTCTGCAGCCGGCCCACTTCCGCCGTCCGGTTATGATCCGGGAAATGCAGGGCGAAGTACCTGCAGATTTTGATACACTCTTCCCATTCTTTTTTGCCGTCGCAGGCGGTTTTGGACTTGAGAATGTGGGCGTAAAGGTCCTCGCCCAGGTCGGCCAGCATCTGCCGGACATTCGGCGTGTTCTCTCCGGTCGGATAGGTACCGATGTAAGCCTTGTAGGCGGCCATACGGGCGCTGAAGTCGTTTTGGGGAATCTGTTTCAGTTTGCCATACTCAGCATCCTTCATGATTGCGGGGATATCGGCAATGCGTTTTCTCACTTCTTCCGCGTAATGTGAGTCCGGGTATTTTTTCAGGTAGGCGTCATAAAGGGCCATGGCCTGAGGTTCGAAGGCATCGTCAATGGGCAGATCGCTGACTTTCTGGACCAGCAGATCGAAATCCTGGGCTTCCAGTTCCCCGGCAAGCCCGGCTCTTTCCTCGCGCATTTTCGATGTGAGGAGTCCATCGGGGTATGTGTTTATGTACGCATCCACAATCGCCAGTTTTTCGGCAAGGGTGCCGGCTTTATCGGCGCTGGCCACCACCTGATCATACTCCCGTTTCGCCAGCCACGGTTTGACCTCGAAAAACCACACCGTGGCGATGATCAGGAGTGACAGCACTCCCACCATTACCTTGAAGGACAGGGAAATCCGGCGCTTGCGCTTGATTACCTTGCTGGCGTCGGTTATTTTGCCTGACGCCTTGAGCTGCTCGATCTGCTCCGCGGCCGCTTTTTGTGTCTCGTCATCGGCGGGTGGCGGGACGCCTTCTTCCGCCGCTTCCTCCTTTACTTTTCCATCGGCATCTTCCTTCTTTTTTGCCTTTTCAGCCGTGGCGGTTTCCAGCACCAGCTTCTCTTCGGCCTGTTTCAGGGCCGGAGCGGTTTTCGCCTTTTGAATGGCGATCTTTGCTTTTTTCGGTTTTTTCCCCGCCTTTTCATCCTTGCGTTTCAACCCTTCCATGAGCAGGGTCATGAGCGGTGCGCTGATGTTTTTCTGCCGGTTGGGAGTCGCATTCTCGATCTCTATCGCGGGGTTTTCCCACGAGAGAATTTCAAAAACAGCCTCCTCCCCCGTCAGGTCATCCACCTCCGCGGCGATGAGAGAACCCTTCACCAGAAAAAGGTATCCCTTTCTTTCGCCGGTCTTGATCCGAAGGGTGCACGACGTCCGTTCCATCTCGGACATTTGCAGAAAGGACGCGAGGCTGATGCCCTGAATGACACCCCCGACGGTGCTTTCGATTTCGTCGAACAGTTTGCCCGCCAGCACTTTGTAATCCACCGGTTTTTCAAAATAGCGGATCGCTCCGATGGATTTGAGGGCGGTTTCGATTTCCGCGGTTTCAAAAGCCGTCATGACCAAAAGTGGAAGCCGGGGGTGGCTTTTGGCCACAAATTTGAGAACTTCGATATCCGCAGGGGACGGTTTCAAAAGGTCGATCAGGGCGATATCGACCTTGAGTTTGCTGGCGATTTCATGCAATTCGCCGACTTTGTCCGTGGTGAGAATTTCAAAATCCGTGGTATGTTCAGTAAGAAGGCTTGAT
>JBMORB010000150.1:0-2867 GCA_049320925.1 Thermodesulfobacteriota bacterium
CTTCTTTGACGGGTGCCAGTATAACAGGGAATATACCTTCAGGGCGATCATGACCGCGGCGGAAGCCGGGGCCGACGCATTGATCCTGTGCGACACCAACGGCGGCGCCCTGCCCCACGACGTGGAAGCCGTCAGCGCCGAGGTGTGCGCCACGCTGGCAACCCGGTTTCCCGGCCCGAACGGCGCGTCCGTCGTCAAAGTCGGCATTCACACCCATAACGACAGCGGCCTGGCCGTTGCCAACACCATTGCCGCGGTGCGGACCGGTGCCTGCATCGTCCAGGGAACGATCAACGGCTACGGGGAGCGGTGCGGCAACGCCGACCTGACCTCCATCATACCGATTCTCTCCCTGAAAATGGGCTGTCAATGCATGTCGCCGGAAAATTTAAAAAAGTTGCGCAAGGTGTCACGGTTTGTCAGCGAAACCGCCAACGTGACCCCGCTCAACAGCCGCCCCTTTGTGGGACGCAGCGCCTTTTCCCACAAAGGCGGGATTCACGTGAGCGCGGTCATGAAAAACCCCAGGGCCTACGAACACGTAGACCCGGATCTGGTGGGCAACAAACGGCGGGTCCTTGTTTCCGACCTGTCGGGCCGAAGCAACGTCACCTACAAGGCCAAGGAACTGGGCATTAACACCGATACCGAATATTTTGACGTGGACCGGATCGTGTCCGAGCTCAAGCTCCTGGAACTGGACGGGTTCCAGTTTGAGGCGGCGGACGGCTCTTTCAAAATCGTGATGGAAAAAATCTCCGGCCAGTACACCCCGCTGTTTGAGCTGAAATCCTTTCGCGTGACCGTTGAAAAGGAAAAAGACCGCCCCTGCGCGGCCCACGCCACCATGCGGCTGGCCGTGGGAGATATGGAAACCGTCACCTCGGCCGAGGGGGATGGCCCGGTGAGCGCCCTGGACAACGCCCTGCGCAAGGCCATCGCCGAATTCTACCCTGACTCTTTGGGTATGGACGCCATGCAGCTGGTGGATTTCAAGGTGCGCGTGCTCGACGGGCGGGACGGCACCTCGGCTAAAGTGCGGGTGCTGATTGACTCCAGGGACGAAGACGAGATCTGGGGTACCATCGGCGTGTCGGAAGACATCATTGAGGCCAGCTGGGAAGCGCTTGCGGACAGTTGCCAGTACAAACTTTCCAAGGAAATGAACAAAAAACAGGACAAATCGTCATGACGGAAAAACTGATCATTTTTGACACCACGCTGAGGGACGGCGAACAGTCGCCGGGCGCCAGCATGAACGTGGCGGAAAAACTGCGCATCGCCTCCCGGCTGGAAGAGCTGGGCGTGGACATTATTGAGGCGGGGTTCCCGGCGGCATCCAAAGGGGACATGGAAGCGGTTTCCCAGGTGGCGCAAAAACTGGTGCGGGCATCGGCCGCCGGCCTTGCCCGTGCTAACAAGGACGACATCGACAAGGCCTGGGCCGCGGTCTCCGGCGCAAAGCATCCCCGGATTCACGTGTTTATCGCCAGTTCGGACATTCACATGGAGCATAAGCTGCGCATGCCCAGGGACAAAGTCGTGGAAAGCGCCATTGCCGGGGTCCGCTATGCCAAATCCTTTACCGAAGACATTGAGTTTTCCGCCGAGGACGCTTCCCGCAGCGACCGGGATTTCCTGTGTCGGCTGTTTGAGGCCGCCATTTCCGCCGGCGCAACCACCATTAACATTCCGGACACTGTGGGATACGCCATTCCCAGCGAGTTCGCCGAGCTGGTCAAATACGTGAAAAAACACACACCCAACATTCACCAGGCCGTGATCAGTGTGCACTGTCACAACGACCTGGGCCTGGCCACGGCCAACACCCTGGCGGCTCTGGCCGTGGGCGCCCGCCAGGCCGAGGTGACGGTCAACGGCATCGGGGAACGGGCCGGCAACACCTCCATGGAAGAGGTGGTGATGGCCATCAAGACCCGGGCCGGCAGCTTTCCGCTGACCACCACCATTGACACCACCAAGATTTATCCCACCAGCAAGCTGGTCAGCATGCTCACCGGCATGATCGTTCAGCCCAACAAGGCCATTGTGGGGGCCAACGCCTTTGCCCACGAGGCGGGTATTCACCAGGACGGCATGCTGAAAAACCCCATGACCTACGAAATCATGCGGCCCGAAGCCGTGGGCGTGAGCAGCAGCACGCTTGTGCTGGGCAAGCACTCCGGCAGAAAAGCCCTTTATGACAGGCTTCGTGAAATCGGCTACAATCTCTCCCCGCCGGAAATCGACCTGATCTTTGTCAAGTTCAAGGAACTGGCCGATCGTAAAAAGAACATCGTGGACGAGGACCTGGAAATCCTGGTGTCCGAAAACATCATGGACAGCGCCGATCTGTACCATCTGGAATACCTGAACGTAATCAGTGGCACCACGGTGTCGCCCATGGCCAGCGTGAAAATGATGATCAACGGCAAGTCGGTCAAGGGAGAAAGCTCAGGCAACGGCCCCATCGACGCCGCCTACAAAGCCATTGCAAAGCTGACCAAAACCGAGTCCGAAATGCTGCGGTTCACCATCAGCGCACTGTCCGGCGGCACCGACTCCCAGGGCGAAGTGACCGTTCGCCTCAAGGAAAACGGCCTGGTGGCCCTGGGCCGCGGCGCCGACCCTGACATCATCATTGCCAGCGCTAAGGCCTACATCAACGGCCTAAACCGCCTGGCCTACCTTAAACGCCACCCCGTGGCCGGCGACATGATCTAATCATCAACCAATTCCGGTCGGGCGGATATCCCCGCCCGACCGGAATTTATGGCCCTTTCTTCTACTTCTGCTATTCATCGTGCCTTGATACTGACCCTCTTTCTCTGCCTTGTCGTTGCACCCTCCGGATATCGCCAGGACTT
>JBMORB010000151.1:0-2851 GCA_049320925.1 Thermodesulfobacteriota bacterium
TTCATGCGCTTTACGGTGAGCGCGCCGGAAAAGAACGTGATCCACTGGGAGATGGAAAAAGAAGCCTGCTTTGCCTACAAGGGGATTTCCGGCATGGGCGTGATCGACCAGTACCAGTGCGGCGTACTGTACCGCATTGAAACCTGGCTTCGCGGACTGGGGGTTGAATATGAAATGCGGCCGCCGGTCACCACCTGCCTGATGCATGCCACCGGTGAATGCAAAGGCGATTTTATCTTCAATCTTTCATGAAATTTTTTGACATAGATAAACATTCACCTGAACAGTAGCTTGTTACAAAAGATTCGGGCGGTATTTGAAAACACAAATTGTCATGAGCGGTGGCGGTATTTTACGCCAACTTTATGTCAAAAAATTTCACCCTTCGGGCGAGCTGCCTTGGTCCCGCCATCGGCGGGACTGTGTTGCGGCATGCTCGGTAGAATGTAGCGGAAGGCTTCAGCCTTCCACACCGATATGGAGGGCTAAAGCCCTCCGCTACACTAATCGCATGCCGGGCCTTGCATCTTTCGGCCAAATCAACTCGTGAAAGATCCAGAACAACTTAATAAGGAGACGACAATGAGCGACCAGACCTACCGGGCCGCGGCATCGGCGGTTATCGCGGCCGGGGCCATTCCCTTTCCAGTCAACGACACCCTGCTTGAAATTCTGAAAATCATCATGACCCCGGACCAGGCCAAATTTATTCAACTGCTCGACCGGCCGTCCAACCGGGAGGAACTCAAGAAGAAAACAGGCATGGCGGACGCGGACCTGGACAGCATGCTCAACGGCCTGATGGACAACGGCGTGATTTCCGGAACGGCCAGCAAGGGGTCGGGCCTGATGGTCTACCGGGCCATGCCCCCTATTCCCGGCATTTTTGAAACCACCATGATGCGCGGGGAATCCGGGGAAAAGCAGAAAACCCTGGCCCAGCTCTTTGAAAAACTGTTTGAAGAACTTGCCGGCATGGTCCAGGCAAATTACGACGCCATTGCGCCGGCCTTCAAGGCCATGCCGCCCATGACCCGTATCGTGCCCGTGGCAAAACACATCGACCGGGCCTTTGACACGGTGATGCCCTGCGAGGACGTGAAAAAACTGGTGGACCGGTTCGACACCATTGCCGTGGCCAACTGCTACTGCCGACATCAGAAAGACCTGCTGGACCGGCCGTGCAAGGTGACCGACGAGAGAAAGAACTGCCTTTTCTTCGGCAAAACGGCCCAGTTTTTCATCAATCACAAGTTCGCCGAGCCCATCACCCGGGACCAGGCCAGGCAGATCCTGGAAAAGGCCGAGGCGGACGGCCTGGTGCACAAGGCGTTTCATGAAAAGTACGACACCGGCAGGGATGAAATGGCCATCTGCAACTGCTGCAAGTGCTGCTGCGAGACCTTCCAGTCCTACTACCGCGGCAGTTCACCCACCATCACCTACGCCGCCTATGTTGCACGGGTGGACGCCGACACCTGCACCGGCTGCGAAGCCTGTGCCGACATCTGCCCCATGGAGGCCATTGAAATGAAAGACGACATCGCCCATGTCTCTGGCTCCCGGTGCATCGGGTGCGGGGTGTGCGCCTACCACTGCCCGGCTGAAGCCATCTCCCTCGAACGCACCGGTCAGCGGGAGGTGTTTGTACTGCCACCCAAACTGTGATGGTTTCGGAAAACAAAAAGGGCGCCGAACATCGGCGCCCTTTTTTATTGATTAATACCGACTGCTTTTAATGATGGGCCGAATCCCCGGTCTCGGCCTTGACGGTCAGGGCGATCTTATAGAGCACCGTGAGAATCAAAAAGCCCGCGCCGTAGATGCCGACAGTGATGATGAGCTCGGGAATCGTGGGCACGTACTCGTTGACATGGTGCATGGGGGACGGCACAAAACCGCCGGAGATCATGCCCAGGCCCTTGTCGATCCAGATGCCGATAAACAGGATGATGCAGGAGAAGGCCAGGAAGGTCTCGTTGGCCCGGGTCTGGGGAATCACCAGCAGGACAATGGCCAGCAGCATCAGGCCCAGCGACGACCACATCCAGGGCACCAGCACGCCATGGCCGTGAAGGCCCACGAACAGGTACTTGATATGGTCCATGTGGCCGGGGATCTGGCTGTAAAATGCCACGAACACCTCGCAGGCAAAGAAAAACACGTTGGCGATCAGGGCGTAGGTAACGATGCGGGCAATGCCCTGAATGGCTTCTTTGCCGGCGTCAAATTTGGTGAACTTGCGCATGATCATGGCCAGCAGGATGATCAGGGCCGGGCCGGCGGCAAAAGCCGAGGCCAGAAACCGGGGGGCCAGGATGGCGGTAAGCCAGAAATGGCGGCCCGGCAGGCCGCAGTACAGGTAGGCGGTCACGGTATGAATGCCAAAGGCCCAGGGAACCGAAAGATAGATCAGGGGCTTGACCCACCTGGGCGGGGCCACGCCGTTGCGATCCGCTTCCAGCACGCTCCAGCCCACCACGATGTTTAAAAACAGGTAGCCGTTGAGCACGATCATGTCCCAGAAGAGCATGGAATTGGGCGTGGGGTAAAGCAGGACGTTTAACGCCCGCATGGGCTGACCAAGGTCGGCGATGATGAACATCAGACACATGGACACCGCGGAGATGGCAAGAAACTCGCCCAGAATGGTTATCTTGCCGAACACCTTGTAGTTATGAAGGTAGTAGGGCAGCACCAGCATCACGCCTCCGGCGGCCACGCCCACCAGGAAGGTGAACTGTGCGATGTAAAACCCCCACGACACGTCACGGCTCATGCCGGTGACGCCCAGGCCGTACCGGAACTGGATGAGGTAGACCAGCAGGCCGACGCCGGTGATGCAGGCCAG
>JBMORB010000152.1:0-2851 GCA_049320925.1 Thermodesulfobacteriota bacterium
TTAAGAAATTATTTCTCTCTTTTCTTTATCCGTGTACTTTTCTTGCCGCCAGGGAAAGTACCAAAATAAGCGCGCCCCGCGGCAAGGTAATGGGGGCTCTTAAAATCACTCCATGGCGAATACTCGAAACCAGAAGGCATCACCCCTTGTTTTTCTCTTCGGATTTCGTGTTGTCGGGGTCCTTTTTTTCTCCGCCTTTCATCAGTCCCAGCGGATAGGCAAGGGCCACAACAACCACACAGCCGACAAGTACCGCTGTAAGGGTCCGCAGCACCAGCGCAAAGGTGGGCAGATCCGCCACCAGGCCGATAAACCAGGCGGCAATAACCAGGCCGATGACCGTAGGGGTGAGGAGAATCAGGGCCAGGCTGAAAACAAAGGACATGATGATACCGCCGCCGGCGCTCATCAGAAGCTCCATGTTAATCCCGATCATCACCAGCATGCCGATGGTCATCACCACCGCCATCCCCGCATCTGAACCGCTCCCGGCAGTTTCACTTTCATCAGTTCCGGATTTGCCCTTCTGTTTTTTCGGGGTTGGGGCTGCCTTTGTTTCCGCAACGGTCCGCTTTGCCACAGCCGGCTCCAGGCCGGCGGCTTCACGACAAAGGTTCAAAAACGCCTCCAGCGGTTCATGCATTTTTGAAGGGATGTCATGATAAAGGTTGCTGACGCCGAACTCCAGCTCCCATGTTTTTTTCTTCCGGCCGATCTGTATCTGCCCTGTCTCTCCGATGGGGATCGACCGCTTCCCGCTGCCCAGGCCACGGACATGCAGATGCCGGTCGGTGAGCAGCATGCCATACACTTTGTCGGGATGCCGTTTGATCTCGAACCATGCCAGAATCCGCTCTTTTTCAGAAACCTTTTCCCATATGCCGTCGATCTCATCCGCCAGGTCCCCGGCAATATCCGGAGCCAGCCGGCAGAAAGGAGACACGCATTTGGGCCTGTATGCGTCAAGCAGCGATGAAAAATCCCTTGATGCGTCCGTCAGGCCGGCAGGCGGCCCCTGGGCGGCATTACCGGGCGGCACCGGTTGAGCGGCAGCAGCGGCTCTGGCTGTTTTCACGGGAACTGTTTTGCCCTGTTCCCTGAGTACCAGACATTCGGCGCCGGTTTTCAGAATGGCCTTTTCATATTTTGAGGCCTGTTCCCGGGAAAGCCCGCTTCGAAGAACAATCGGCCGGCCGGAGAACATTTTCTCGGCTTTTCCTGAATCAAGCTTGAATGTTCTGGCAAAGTCGGCTTTCACGGCGTCACTGGAAAGCCCTTCCTGAATCCGGCCGTGAAAAATGACCTGATAAGTTTCATCGCTCATGCGCATCCCCTGTATGCAACGATTCCCGCATCCACCACTAATGGACATGCATAACAGTTACCTGCAAAATTGTCCACCCGTTGTTCTGGCATCAACGCTCACAGGAAAAGCCCTCCCGGACAGGAGACATACGTGTCTCAAGACACTTTAACGGGACACCCGGCCCAGCGGCCTGCCTTGGTGCCCCGCTTCCTTCTTGACGGTTCATAGACTCTCTGCCTATATTTCGCCAGACCCGGCAACCCGGATATTTCATGAAATTTTTCGACACTGGTTGATTTTTATATGAGATACAGTATCTCGTGAGATATCCCGGGTAACCGGCGGAGGAAACCAGAAATGAATGGGGAAAAGGGGCTGCGGGCGCTTGCGGTAGTCGCATTGTGTCTGCTGATTTACTGGCCGTCGCTGAAAAACGGATACATCTGGGATGACGACCAGTATGTTTACCATAATCCGGCGGTCACGCAACCGGGCGGTATAAACGATATCTGGCTCACGCATAACATGCCCCAGTACTATCCGCTGGTGTTTACTTTGTTCCGCCTGGAGCATATGACATGGGGCGATGCCCCGGCCGGATACCACGCGGTCAACATGGTCCTGCACATGGCAAACGCCCTCATGCTGATGGCGGTTCTTGCCCTTGTGGCACCGGCCGTATCCTTTGCCGCGGCCCTGCTGTTTGCGGTCCACCCCATCCAGGTGGAGACCGTGGCATGGATCACGGAGCGCAAAAACCTGCTGGCCCTCTTTTTTCTGCTTTCGGCATCGCTGTTCTATCTGCGGTTTTACCGAACGTCCCGGCCGGGAAACGGGTTCGCGGCCTTTCTTTTTTATCTGTGCGCCCTGCTGAGCAAATCGGCGGCAGCCTGGTTTGCGATCGTGCCGATGGTCCACGCGTGGTGGGCAACCGGAAGGGTCACCCGGAAAGACCTTGTCCTTGGCCTGCCTTTTCTGCTAACGGGCGCGGCAGCGGGTCTGCACACGGCCTGGCTGGAAGCGACAAAGGTCGGGGCCGCGGGAGAAACCTGGAATCTGGATATCCTGGCACACATCCTGCTGGCTTCCCGTATTTCTGTTTTTTACCTGTACAAGGCCCTGGTGCCCCTGGAGTTCGTGTTCTTCTACCCGAGATGGAGCATCAGCCCCACGGCCTGGTGGCAATGGATATTCCCGGTGATGGTGATTGGCGCGATCATCGGCGCGATCCTCACGCGGGGACAGACCCGCCGGGCCGGGCCGGCCCTGCTCCTGCTTTACGGGGCGGCCCTGTTCCCCGTACTGGGGTTCTTCAGTGTTTATCCCATGCGGTTCTCTTATGTGGCCGACCATTTTGCCTACCTGGCTTCACCCGTGATCTTTCTGGCCATCGGCGCATCAGCCGGCATTGCATGGAGTAAAATCAGGGTGCGCTTTTCCGCGCACGGCAGAACGGCAACCATCGCGAAATGGTCGGGCCGGTGCGCGGCCGTGCTCGTCATAACCCTGCTGAGCGTAAAAAGCGCGTCCCTCGTGAACAACTAC
>JBMORB010000153.1:0-2840 GCA_049320925.1 Thermodesulfobacteriota bacterium
AAAGGTTGTTGTCCCGGTGAGAAAGCATTGCGCCCAGCTTATAACTTCCGCGGATGAAGGTCTCCATCTCCGCTTCCCGCTTCTGAATGTCGCTGATGCGTCCGGCGGCAAAAAGCTTGCGGAACAGCAGGTGGTAGCCGTTTAAAAGGTTGATATGGTTCTGTGGATTTTGGGGTTCTTTGACAAGGGCGATCTGAAAATCGGCCAGAAAGTTGTCTTCCGGACCGGCGGGGGGAAAGGGAGATGTCTTTCCTTTAAAGGTTTCAAATTCCAGATATTTAAAATAATAATAAACCTCCCCGCGGTACTGGTGAAAGATATAATTGACTCTTTCCTCGGCATGGGCTTTTCCAAAGATTTTCTCAAGATCGCCGAAAATCCGGTTGATCTTTTCCTGGGCATTAAAAAAACTGTCCATCACGCCGGCCTGAAAAACCGATCCGGGACTGGACTGTTTTTCCCACCCGTCGGCATAGGCCTTCAGCGCGGCAAGGTCACTCCGGCAGTCATAAAGGTTGGCAAAAATCCAGCCGGTGGGGCAGACCTTCAGTTCCGCGAGAATGTTATTGTACAACAGCCGGTCTTCAATGCGGATGCCGTGCCGCACCTGCTTGGTCAGCCAGGTTTCCAGCGCCGCCATCACCATTCTGTCCACGGCCCGGTTGTCGATTCGCAGTTTTTCAACCGTGGCGCCGAAAAGTGATTCGATGCTGACGCTGGGGCCCCCCTGGTCCACGAAAAGCATCAGGGGAAGACGCGTGCGGAAGGCGACAGCCTGGTCGTCCCAGGCCCGGGCAATCCCGTGGGATATGGCGCTGGCGCTGATGTCAAAAGGGATTCGGGTCCGGAACCACTCAAAGCTCATCAGGGCGCTGTGCATATCGATGCCGGTGTAGTTAGCAATGGTTGTTTTCAGCCAGGCCTGTTCATTGGCTGAAAATACCTGCCCGGAAAGCGGCGTCTCCACGCCCAGGTCGGCGGAAACAAAAGCGTCCATCTCCGTGGCCACTCGGGTGGCGATGGCAAAACGCGCAATCTTGTCTTCGGAAATAAAATCGGGATTGGCGTTCGGGTCCCGGCTCAGCAGGGTAGTGGCCCGGCCGAAATCCTTGAACAGGTCATCGGTGACCAGCAGCAGGTAATAATAAAGGGCTTTGTAGTAATGGGCCGTGGCCGGGAAAAGGGCCATGTTGGGATAAAACCCGTCTTCAAAATAGCGGATAAACCGGTCCTTATAATTATCCCGGTGCTGCATGCAGATTTCAAAATAAAGATAATTGAACCCGGTCAGGGAGAACTTCTCCTTGAGCAGAAGCACCCAGGGCGCATCGGTCCCCGAATAATTGCCTGCGGCAAGGTCCGCCAGGGCCAGGTCCTGGGCCGCCTCCCATGTCTGAACCAGGTCCAGGTAACCGGTGGCTTTGATGCCCATGTGTTCTTCGAGAAGAGACAAAAGGGGTTCCGGTGAACGTTTGCCGTCCTGTTCCATGTAAAGCCGGCCCACCTCGGCAATCCACCCGGGGATCTCTCCCGGAGGGGTCTGTTGCCTTTCCCCCTCCACCATGGCCCGGGGCTCCTCAAGCTGTATCTTGATCAAGGCCGCCCTGACGTCACCAAAGGCAAAAAAAACGCCCGCGACCAGGACCGCCAGCATGGCTGTTTTCAATCGGCGCATCGACTCACCCCTTCTGGCAGGAGCCGCTCAAGTCTGGAAACCACGTCAAAAGGAATGACCTCCCTGGAGAAGGTCAATCTCACACGCTTGTCATTCGTAACAGCAATTCGGCAATTCACGCCGCTGATGGTGCAGCAATAAGCGCCGGGCTTCAAGACCCCGGACTGGGCTTTTTTAGCTATGTCCTGCCTGAGGGTGGCAATACGGGTCGATTCGCCCTCAATGGTGGCCGTAATCATGACCATCTCTTCCGGCGCCTCGGTTTTTTTCCCAAAGGCCGGCGCCGATACGGCATCCGGCAGAACCGCCGTGAAACCGGCAGACGAGGGAGCCGCCATATTTCCCCTGTTTCGGTCTCCAGAGCCGCCGGCCCGCTGAATAACGGGCAAAGGTGCATCCACCGGCGCCTCTACGCCTGGACCGGCCGGCCCCTGCGTCACGGTGATGGGAGTGGATCGCCCCCCGGCGATGGATCGGGAGAGGGGCGGACCGGCGGTCTCTTCCGGGGTGACCGGCGAGAAGGCGGGGGGGCCGGCGGTCAGCCGCCGGTCCCGGGCCGGGCCCGTGGAAGGGGAGGCCGTCTGCAGGGCCATGGGAAAGGCCGAATCCGGCACCGGTATATCCGGCGCGGACCGCGACACATAACTGTTGTTCCTCACAGGCGCCCGGTCCTGTCTGGCAAGAGCGGTTCCTTGCGCCCGGGTCAATTCCGGGGTCATCTCCCTGGGCGTCTCATCATAAACAGGGCGGTCGGAGACGCGCCGCTGTTTTTTCAGGAGCATCTCAGGCGGAGGCAGGGTTTCCACGATAGGAACAGGAGCCTTGAGAATGACCCGCTCTGGTTTTTTCACCGGTGGCGCCACCGGCGCCTTGACCGCCTGCCGGACGGCAAGAGCCGGTTCAGCCGTTTTGGGAGGCACGGCTTCAGGGGTCGGCTGCAGCCAGAGAATGGTCCGGCCCGGCATGGTGACCGGCGTTACGCACGACCGCAGCATGGCAAGGATCACCAGAGACCCCACCAGGCCCACCATTGACGGATGCAGAAACCACCACTGTCGCGACGGCGCCCGGTAAACAAACGGCAGGGGCATGCGGACCGCGCCGTATCCATACTGTGTGGAAATCAGCCTGGCGCCTGTCATTCGCGGCCCTCCTCCAGGCCGGG
>JBMORB010000154.1:0-2838 GCA_049320925.1 Thermodesulfobacteriota bacterium
ACTGGCGTCTCTGCTGGTGGGAAAAAGTTTTGCCGACCGGGCCTTTTTCTGCAACAGCGGGGCCGAGGCCAACGAGGCGGCCATCAAGCTGGCGCGAAAGTATTTTCACGACAAAGGCGAGCACGACCGGTATACCATCGTGACCATGGAAAAGTCGTTTCACGGCCGGACCATGGGCGCCCTGTCCGCCACGGGCCAGGCCAAGATTCAAAAGGGGTTTGAACCGCTGCTTGCCGGGTTTGTCACCGTGCCTTTCAACGACATCGAGGCGTTGAAACAGCAGATGTCTCCGCGGGTCTGCGCCGTGATGCTGGAGCCCATTCAGGGCGAGGGCGGGGTGCGGTGCCCGGCGCCGGGATACCTGCCGGCCGTGCGAAAGCTGTGCGACGAGACCGGGGCACTGCTGATCTTTGACGAGGTACAGACCGGCATGGGCCGGACCGGCAAGCTGTTTGCCCACGCGCACTACGGCGTGACGCCGGACATCATGACCCTGGCCAAGGCCCTGGCCAACGGACTGCCCATGGGCGCCATGCTGGCCACCGAGCGGGCGGCGTCGGCCTTTGTGCCCGGCGCCCATGCCACCACCTTCGGCGGCACGCCGGTGATCTGCGCCGCGGCCCTGGCAGTGCTGAACGTCATGGACCGGGAGCATGTGGTGGAGCACTGCGCGCGGATGGGCGCCTACTTTCAGGAAAAACTGCTGGGCCTCAAGGCCAAACATTCGTGCGTGGCCGATGTCCGGGGCATGGGCCTGCTGCTGGGCATGGAGCTGACTTGCGACGGCGGCCCGGTGGTGGCCGCGTGCATGGAAAGGGGCTTTCTGATCAACTGTGTTCAGGACCGGGTGCTGCGGTTCATTCCGCCCCTGGTCGTGAAAAAGGAAGACATCGACCGGCTGATTGCCTGTCTGGACGGGGTGCTGGGTACGCTGTCATAATAAAATGCGGTTTACAGGAGTCTGGTTGTGAAAAAAGACATCACCACACTGTACGACCTTGAAAAAGAGGATTTCCAGATGCTCTTTGACTCGGCCCTGGAGCTCAAAAAACGTCAGCGCATGGGCATTTATGACGCGGTGCTGTCGGGCAAGGTCATGGGCATGATTTTCGACAAGCACTCCACCCGTACCCGGGTCTCCTTTGAGGCGGCCATGACCCGGCTGGGCGGGTCGGTGATCTACATGAGCTCAAGGGACCTGCAGGTCGCCAGGGACGAGCCGGTCAGGGACACGGCCCGGGTCCTGTCGCGGTACATCGACGCGCTGGTCATCCGCACCTACTCCCAGAAACTGATCGAGGAGTACGCCCGGTACGCGACGATCCCGGTGATCAATGCCTTGAGCGACCTCTATCATCCCTGCCAGGTGCTCAGCGACATTCTGACGATCATTGAGCACAGGGGCGGCTGCCGGGGCTTGCGCATCGCCTGGGTGGGGGACGGCAACAACGTGGCCCACTCATGGATCACCGCCGCCGGTGTGCTGGGCCTGGACCTGGTGCTGGGGTGCCCGGCGGGCTACCTGCCGGATGCCGGCATTCTGGAAGAGGCCCGCAAAAGGGGCGGCGGCGCCATCACCGTGGTCAACGACGCGGCGACGGCGGTGGCCGGGGCCGACGTGATTTACACCGATGTATGGGCCAGCATGGGCCAGGAGAAGGAACGGGCCCAGCGGCTGGCGGCCCTGGCGTCGTTCCAGGTCAATGAGGCGCTGGTGGCGCTTGCCAAAAAGGACGTTATCGTAATGCACTGCCTGCCGGCCCACCGGGGAGAGGAGATCACCGGGGAGGTGCTGGAAGGCGAGCGGTCCGTGGTGTGGGACCAGGCGGAAAACAAGATGCACATGCACAAGGCGATATTGAAGGCGCTGATTCTGCGTTCATAGAAAGGTCGTTGCGGAAAGCGGCTTGTCCACCACAGCCATGGGTGGCGGAGCTAAAAGACTTGGCTTTAGTTTTGGAGATTTTTTTGCACCGCAAAGACGCAAAGAGCGCAAAGTATTATGTCTCGCTTCGCGGCAAGTCGACTGGGGTTTTACGCGCAGCATCAGTTTTTTCTTTGCGTCCTTTGCGTCTTTGCGGTGAGTTTTAATTTTTGAGGCGATTACAAGTTTCATCCCAAAACCATGGAGGTTTACTTTGTCGGACATTAAAAAAGTGGTGCTGGCCTATTCGGGCGGGCTGGACACATCGGTGATTTTAAAGTGGCTCATCGAGACCTACCATTGCGAGGTGATCACCTTTTCCGCTGACATCGGCCAGGGAGAGGAGCTGGATTATATCGACAGGAAGGCCAGAGACACCGGCGCGTCCGGGGTTTACATTGACGACCTGCGGGAAGAGTTTGTAACCGACTACGTGTTCCCGGCCTTCCGGGCCAACGCCATCTACGAGGGCCAGTACCTGCTGGGCACTTCCCTGGCCCGGCCCCTGATCGCCAAGCGCCAGATCGAGATCGCCGTGGCCGAAGGCGCCGACGCCGTGAGCCACGGCGCCACCGGCAAGGGCAACGACCAGGTGCGCTTTGAACTGACCTATTTCGCGCTCAAGCCCGATATCCGCATCGTGGCCCCCTGGCGGGAGTGGGACCTGCGGTCCCGCACCGCGCTGATGGCGTTTGCCGAAAAACACGGCATTCCGGTGCCCACCACCGCGGCCAAGCCCTACAGCACGGACCGGAACCTGCTGCACATCAGCTACGAGGGCGGCATTCTGGAAGATCCGTGGAACCCGCCGGCCGACGACATGTTCACCCTTTCCGTGTCTCCCCGAAAAGCGCCGGACGAGCCTGAAATCGTGGATATCGCCTTTGAGAAGGGCAACCCGGTGCGCGTCAACG
>JBMORB010000155.1:0-2836 GCA_049320925.1 Thermodesulfobacteriota bacterium
AGCCGGTCTTTCACGTGGAAACCAGTGAAGACCTGGACTTCGAAGCGCTGCAATCGGCAAAACACATCGGCATCACCGCCGGGGCTTCCACGCCCAACTGGATCATCAAAAAAATTTACCGCGAGCTGGAAGCGGCCCGGTTCCGTTCCATGGGAACCCTTGCCCGGGGCCTTTTCGGTTTTGGCCGCCTGCTGCTGCTGACCAATCTCTACCTGGCCGCGGGCGCCGGGCTCCTGTGTTATTGCGCCTCCCTGCTGCGGCACGGCGATCCCTTTGTCCCCCATATCCTGATCGCCATGCTCTACATCTTTTCCATGCACACCTTAAACCGGCTCACCGGCATTGCCGAGGACCATTACAACGACCCCTACCGGGCCGCCTTTTATGACAAGAACATGGTTCTGCTGGCCATTCTGGCCGTGGGCGCGGGCGGCGCCGGCCTGGCCGTGGCCCTTTACCTGGGGCTTTTCCCCTTTCTGATGCTGCTGGTGATGAGCGGCCTGGGCCTCTCCTACAACCTTTACCTGGTGCCCGAAGGCGTCAAGGCCATTCCCTTCCGGCGCATCAAGGATATTCCGGGGTCAAAAACCATTCTGATTTCCCTGGCCTGGGGCGTGGCGGTGTGCGCCTTTCCCGCGGCGGCCTCCGACGCGTTCAACCTGGCCGCCATTTTTACCGCCGCCTGGCTGGCCGGCATCGTGTTTGTCCGGTCCGCCTTTTTTGACCTGATCGACATGCAGGGAGACCGGATCGCGGGAAAAGAGACCCTGCCGATTCTCATGGGCGCCGACCGGGCCCTGCGGTTTTTGAAGCTGGTGCTGGCCGGGCTTTTTATCCTTCTGCTGGCGGCCGCGCTGACAGGCCTGGTGTCGAGCCTGGGATACCTCCTGCTGGTCCTGCCGGTCACCGGGTCCTGGCTGCTGGCCCTCTACGAAAAAGAGAGGCTGCACAGCGGCCTGACCCTGGAATTTCTGGTGGAAAGCCAGTTTGTGCTGGCCGGGCTGCTGGCCCTGGCCTGGGCCGTGACGGCTTTGTAAAAAGCTCCATAGCTGCGTTGCGCTGCGTCTCTCGTCATGTCACGTACCGCCAGTACGCTCCATTCCTCGAGACTTGCGGCGCCTTGCTCTTGAACTTTTTACAAAGCCGTCCGGGTTTTGAATTTCCACTGGACCATCATTTTGGAAATCTTCCGTAGGGCCGGGGGGTTCATGTGAGGGATAAAATAAAAGATTGTTTTCTTTAATATCGAATATCCAACAGGGAACGCTGAATCATGAAGGGTGGTGCTGGATCCATTTTATAGACAACACCGGCCGCGCTGTCCTTCGATATTCGACATTTAAACCAGAAAAGCCGGTCGAAAACTGTACGGCCAGAATAACCGGTCTTATCTGGATTTCTTGAAAAACGGGGGTTCTTTTCCGGCCAGAAGCCGGGAGATATTTTCCCGGTGCCGGAAGACCACCAGGACCGCTGCCACGGCGGCCCCGGCCAGTGCCGGGCCGGCGCCGTAGAAAATCCATGTGCCGACGGGCAGCGTGACAGCCGCGAAAATGGAGCCCGGCGAGACCCGGTTTAAAAAACGCACCGTTGCCAGAAACACCGCCAGAGCCGTCAGACAGGCCC
Source organism: Thermodesulfobacteriota bacterium (assembly GCA_049320925.1). GTDB lineage: Bacteria > Desulfobacterota > Desulfobacteria > Desulfobacterales > Desulfosudaceae > Desulfosudis. The sequence goes on from JBMORB010000155.1 coordinate 1,627, forward strand.
ATGGCGCCAGAGTGAGAAACGCGCCGCAGGCCGTGGCCACCCCCTTGCCGCCGCCGGTAAACCTGGAATAAAGCGGGTAGCAGTGGCCCGCCACCGCGGCCACCGCGGCCACGGCCATGGCCGTTTCCACGGCCTGGGGAACCAGCGTCCGGGCCACGGCCACGGGAACGGCGCCCTTGAGCAGGTCAAGGGCCAGGGTGATCAGACCCAGCCGCAGGCCGGCCACCCGTGCCACGTTGGTGGCCCCGATGTTGCCGCTGCCTTCGGTCCGGATGTCTTTTGAAGAAAAGCGCCGGGTCAGGATCAGGCCCACCGGCACCGAGCCCAGCGCAAAGGCACCGGCCCCGCACAGAAAAATCCTTAAAATAGTTTGTCCATCCATGGCGGTCTGTTCTTTTTCCCCTGATTGATGTATGGATCAGTCTATACCATGGATCGCTATCATTCAAAAACCGGTTTTAATCAGCTGGGAATCTGACAGTGACGACGCTTTATCCAACTCGAAATCGCTATCGGGATCGGGATCGAGACTTGTGCCGAGTCATACGCGGGTTTATACACCGGCGGGAGGTCTTGTCCGCGCCATGACCGCGCCGGTTGCCATTCCCATTACCGACACCCTGGACCTGCACACCTTTGTCCCGTCGGAAGTGGGCGACCTGCTGGAAGACTACCTGGCCGAGTGCCTCAAGGCCGGTATCTTTTCCGTGCGGGTGATTCATGGAAAAGGCACCGGCATGCTTAAGAAACGGGTATGGGCCGCACTTTCCAAAAATCCCCTGGTAGAGCGTTTCTTTGAGGCACCGCCGGAAGCGGGCGGCTGGGGCGCGACGATAATAGAACTAAAACGGACGTAATCCGGTTTTTAAATATTTAAACAGACAGCATTGGGAGAGAAAATGGAACCTTCCATCATTTCGGCGGTAAATAAAGACCGGTTTGTGCGGGAGATCGGCATTGATCTGGTCACAGTGTCAGCGGGATACGCCAAAACCCGCATGAAGGTGGAGCCCCGGCACTTGAACGGTCTGGACCTGGGCCACGGCGGCGCCATCTTCACCCTGGCCGACTATGCCTTTGCCGCGGCTTCCAACTCCCACGGCGTTGACGCCGTGGCCATCAACATCACCATGTCCTATTTCAAGGCGGCCAGGGCCGGCGACGAGCTCACCGCCGAGGCCAAAGAGATCGCCTTAAGCCGTAAAATCGG
>JBMORB010000156.1:0-2836 GCA_049320925.1 Thermodesulfobacteriota bacterium
GAACGCCTGTGTCAGGAAAGGGATATCCTCCGCCCGGTCGCGCAGGGGCGGCAGGTGAATGCGCAGCACGTTGAGCCGGTAGAACAGGTCCTCCCGAAAGGTGCCGCCGGCCACTTCCGTTTCAAGATCCCTGGCCGTGGCCGCCACGATGCGGATGTCGATCTGTCTGCTGGCCGACGCGCCCACGGGGCGTATTTCCCTGTCCTGAAGCAAACGCAGCAGCTTGACCTGAAGGGCCTGGGGCAGTTCGCCGATTTCATCCAGAAACAGGGTGCCCCGGTGCGCGATTTCGCAAAGCCCGGTCTTGTTTCGGTCCGCGCCGGTAAAGGCTCCCCTGACGTGGCCGAACAGTTCGCTTTCCAGCAGGTTTTCCGGAATGCCGCCGCAGTTGACCGGAATCAGGGCGTTGCCGGTCCGGGGACTGTTGAAGTGAATGCTCCGGGCCACCAGTTCCTTGCCGGTACCGCTTTCCCCGGTGATCAGCACGGTGGTGTCGTAGGCCGCCACTTTGGCGATCAGGTCGGTCACCTGCCGCATGGCCTTGCTCCTGGCGATAATATTGCCGAACGTGTAGGCTTCTCCAAGAGAGGCGATCTGCCGCCGGAGGGCCATGTTTTCTTTCTTGAGTTTTTCGCGCTCCAAGGCTTTTTTCAGTGTCAGCAGCACTTCATCGGCCTTGAAAGGCTTTGAGATATAATCATAGGCCCCGTGCTTCATGGCTTCAATGGCCGTGTCGATGGTGCCGTAGGCCGACATCATGATGACCGTGGCGTCCGGAAAAAGATCCGTCCGGTGGGTCAGAAAGGTGATCCCGTCCATTTCCGGCATCTTGATGTCGCACAGAATAAAGTCCAGGGGCTGCCTGCCGGCCAGTTCCAGCGCCTGCCGTCCGTTTGAGGCGGCGTGCACCGTGTACCCCTCCCGGGTCAGCATGGCGGACAGCATATGCCGCATGTTTTCTTCATCATCCACGACCAGGACGGTTTTTTTCGGTTCCTCCACCGGTCCCATTTATCTGTCCTTTCTCTTGTCCGCTGCCGGCAGTTTCAGAATGATGGCCGTGCCGTGGCCTTCCCGGCTTTCAGCCCGGATGGTCCCGCCCAGGCTCTGAATAATCATGAAGCACACGGAAAGCCCCAGTCCCGTGCCTTTTCCCGGCTCCTTGGTTGTGTAAAACGGGTCAAAGATGAGGTCGATATTTTTTTCCGCTATGCCCGTGCCGTTGTCAATTACCGTCGCCTCGACAAAGACCGGTTTGTCGCCGGTATGGGAAGTCACAGCGCGGGTGGTGACGGCGATGGTTTTCTTTTTTTCTGCCGGAAGGAAAGACAGGGCGTCGGCCGCGTTGATAATAAGGTTGACAAAGACCTGCCGCAGCCGGTCCGGAGGCGCCGTCACCGTGTCATCGCCGGTGGTAAAGTCACAGGAGAAAACAATATCCTTCATGCCCGGCTGGACCCGCAGCATATGGATCGTCTCGCTGATGATCCCGGACAGGGCCACCGGGCAGGGCTTTTCACCTGCCGGGCGGGAAAAGTCGAGCAGTTCCCGGATAGTGGCGTTGATCCGGTTGATCTCGGACTCACAGCGCTGAATGTAGTCCTGCCGCTCCTCTTTGGAAAGTGACGGGTTGTTGAGCATTCCCAGGTAGCCCAGCACAATGCCGATGGGGTTGCCGATTTCGTGGGCGATGCCCGCGGCCAGCCGGCCCACGGAGGCGAGCTTTTCCGCCCGGATAAGTTCGTTCTGCCGGTTCTGAATCTCGATATTGGCCTTTTCAAGACCGTCAAGAGAAGACTGGAGCCGGTGCTTGTCCGCTGTGATGCGTTTGAGCATGCGGTTCAAGGCGCCGGAAAGCTGGCGGAACTCGTTTTTATCTTTGGCGTAGAGAAAACCCAGGTCATCGGTGTCCTTGTATTCCTCGGCCCGGCGGACCAGCCGGTCGATGGGGTTGACGGAAAACCGGCTGATCAGGAAGGTGCCGATCAGGGTCAGCACGATCAGGTTGAACAGGGCGTATCCGAAGAGCAGGGACTGGGTCCTGCGCTGGGCCGAATAGAGGCGATCCATATCGACAACCGTGCCCAGGCTGCCCCCGACTTTCCCATCTGCCGCGGCAAGAGGGCTTGCGATGAGCAGGTAACGGGACCGGATCAGAAAAACGCCCCAGGTGGTTCCATAATAGTCCGTCAGGGTTTTTGCTTCCAGCATACTGCGGTCGGCCAGTTCAACCAGCCGTACCTGGGCCGGGTTTTTCATGCCGGTCACATAAACAAAATTGCCGGCACCGTTCAGAAGGGTGACGGCATCCACCTGTGCCGCCTGAAAGATCGCGTGAAGGGCCGGTTCCGCTCCGGGCGCCAGCAACGGGCCGTTTTCAGCCCATGTCAGGTGACTGGAAACGGCAAGGGAAAGCAGGTGGTGTTCCCTCACCCGTGCGGCGATAAACTGCTGCCGGTCGGTGGAGAGCACCACAAAGTCAAAAAGCACGGTCGCCGCAAGAATGAGCACCGCCAGGTTGACGGCGATAATGGTGCGAAGGCTTTTCGTGTTCACGGCAGCGGCGTCCGGTCCTGGTGATGGTATCGGGTTGCCTTGGAATCAAGGCGGTTACAAGGTTTCATGTATCACAGGGACGGGGGAAAAACAATGGGGTGCAATAGGTGGACAGCGGCTTGCATGCAAATGGGAAAGTTTATGGGAGGAGAGGTACGGTAGGGACCCATACCGTCGAGTCATTACCAACCACCACTTCCTGTATATGTTGGACCGGAGACGGGAGGGGACGGCGATGCCTCGATATATAGAGGTTGTAATAGAGGTTGTAGCGGTTGAG
>JBMORB010000157.1:0-2820 GCA_049320925.1 Thermodesulfobacteriota bacterium
CGACTTTCTTTCCGCCGTGGCCCGTTTTATCCGGCCCTTTAACACGAACCTGACGGCGGGTGACTCGCCCGGTCAGTTCCGGCACCGGGCGGCCAGCGTCATGCGCGGCGTGGGCATGGACGCCGTGCTGGAGGCCAAAAAAATCGCCTATGCCGAGTTTGAATCCGGCGGGGTTCTGGTGGAAAACCCCCATGCCCGGCACATGAAACGGTTTCACATTGCCAGGCCCGTGGTGGAGGCCGACTGCATCATCAACCTGTGCCGGCCCAAGTCCCACATCGAGGCCGCGTACACCGGGGCCGTGAAAAACTACTGGGGCATCATTCCCGGCGGGGAAAAGGCCCGGTGCCACCTGCACGGCAAAAACCCGGCCGAGTTCGGTCATGTGCTGGCCGACAACTACGAAGCTTTCCTGTCCCTGGGCAAAAAGCGGATCGTAGTCATGGACGCCAGGAAATTCATGGAAGGCCCGGGCGGCCCGGCCAACGGGTTTATGCGGTCCGTGGGCCTGGTGCTGGCCGGGTACGACGAGGCGGCAGTGGATATGGTGATGCTGGCCATCGGCCGCGTCGACGGAGTCAGGGCCGTGCCCCATCTGGCCGCCTGCCGCGAGCGTGGACTGGGCGTCACCGCTCTGGACCAGATCGAAATCAAGGGGCTTTCCATCGAGACGGTGCGCATGCAGCGCAAGGCGGGCATCACGTCCACCGCCACGGCGAACCTGTTAAATAATTTTGTCGCCCGGACCGTGGTGTATAAATACATGCGCCGAATGCCGGTGCTGGTGAAAAAAGAGGCGTGCGTGATGTGCGGGGACTGCTTCAACATCTGCCCCAACCGGGCCATTACGTGGGAAAAACAAAAAACCCCGGAGTTTGGAAAAGAAAAATGCATCAGCTGCCTGTGCTGCGTGGAGTGCTGCCCCCAGCAGGCCCTGGAAGCCCGGCCCGCCGGGCTGTCTGGCCTGTTTCTGAAATATCCCGAGATCAGCCCGCCGGAACCGGCCTGAGGCGACAAAAAACGGGGGGCACCATACAAGTCGGGCGGCCACGGGAATCCGTGCCGCCCGACATATTTTCCTTGCCCCAGCAACGATACTGGCGGGGCCTTTACAGCTACACCTTCATCTTTTCAGGTTCGCATAACAGGTTTGAATTGATGGCTGTCTTCCCGCACTTTTTACACGCATACCGGTCGTTGTGGACCCGGTTCTGACAGGTCTTGGGCGGGGGCAGGTCCTTGGACCCGCACCAGTCCATCTTTTTGATTTTACCGGCGGGATTGCAGATGTTTTTGGGATCGAGCGCGACGGCGCCGCAGTTACCGCAGTAAAACGCTGTTGTCTCCTTGGGAAGGGGTACATGTTTGGTCTGTTGTGAATCCGCCATCTATGAAATCTCCTTTTTGATATGTTAAACAGGCAATAAAGATCAAGTCCCCGTGCTATTTCTCACCGTCAATAACAAGACATGCACGGTATGTCAACGCTTTTCCGGGAACAGCTTCAGCACCTCGTCCCGGCTGGCGCCGCACACGCCCCGCTCGGTGATAAAACCGGTTACCAGGCGGGCCGGGGTGACATCAAAAGCGTAATTGGCGGCCCGGCTGGCCTCGGGCACGATACGCACCTTTTCGATCCGGCCGTTGCAAAGACCTTCCACGTAACGCACCTCGTCAGGATCGCGCTGCTCGATGGGAATCTGGGCCAGGCCGTCGGTCATCTCCCAGTCAAAGGTGCTGGAAGGAAGGGCCACGTAAAAAGGAATGCGGTTGTCCCGGGCGGCCAGGGCCTTGAGATAGGTGCCGATCTTGTTGGCCACGTCCCCGGTGGCGGTGGACCGGTCGGTGCCCACGATCACCAGGTCCACCATGCCGTGCTGCATCAGGTGGCCACCGGCATTATCCGTGATCACGGTATGGGGAACGCCCCGCCGGCCCAGTTCCCACGCGGTGAGCCGGGAACCCTGGTTTAAAGGCCGTGTCTCGTCCACCCACACGTGAATGTCGAGCCCCTTTTCAAACGCCTTGTAGATGGGCGCCGTGGCTGTTCCGTACTCCACGCAGGCCAGCCACCCCGCGTTGCAATGGGTCAGAATGTTAACGGTTTTGCCGCCCTTTTTCCGACTGATGTCCTCCACCAGGGCAACGCCGTGTTCCCCGATTTTCCGGCAGTTGTCCACCTCCTCCTCGGCAATGGCCGCGGCCTCGGCAATGGCTGCGGCCAGACAATCGGCGGGATTGCTTTTGGAAAAGACCGCGGCGCACACCCGGTCCACGCCCCAGGCCAGGTTTACCGCCGTGGGCCTGGCCTGCTTGATCCGCGAGCACTCTTTTTTGACCTGCGTCCCAAAATCATCTTTTCCCAAAGCGTTTTGGACCGCGATAAAAACCCCGAAGGCGCCGGTCACGCCGATCAGGGGCGCACCCCGGACCATCATCGCCTGGATGGCCTGGATCACCTGGTCCACGGTGGTCAGGTCCACGATCACCAGCTCATGGGGCAGCATCCGCTGATCGATGATCTGCACGCGCTTCTCATCTTCCTTAAACCATATGGGCCGGGTGGGGGTATTGCCGGTGCCTGTCATGTAAAATCCTTTCCGGTTATGAAGCGGTGCGTGGTCTTGAAAAAAGCGGCGTCCGGCAAAAAACCCGGACGCCGCGCGATCATTCGACACAACGGATTTTATAAACCGCCGAACCCTTCGTCGGGAATATCAAGGGCCGCGGTGCAGGTGGCCTGAATCGAATCAAAGGCCCCCATGGTCTCGTAAAGCGCGGTGTTGATAAAAAAGTCGGCGGTCTTGACCTGGCCCTGGT
>JBMORB010000158.1:0-21069 GCA_049320925.1 Thermodesulfobacteriota bacterium
CAGGGCGCCATCAAGGTCCCAGGCCGCGCCGCGGGGTCGGACAAGACCCCGGCCGAACCGGTTGCCGCAGAGGACGGCCGTCATGTTCAGCACGTCACCCCGTATTCGTCCGCAGTAACTTAAAGTCGGCAGGAATCCCACGTCCCCGGCCAGGGCGCCAAGGTCACCCGTGTGGTTGGCGATTCGTTCCAGTTCCGCGGCCACGGCCCGGATGGCCTCGGCCCTGTCCGGAACCGGTATTCCGGACAGGGCCTCCATGACCATGGCGTAGGCCGTGGCGTGTCCCACGGTGGTGTCCCCGGCCAGCGTCTCCATATAGTGAATGTCCCGGGGGCCCGGACCGCCGGCCAGCGCCCGTTCCACGCCCCGGTGCTGATAGCCCAGGGATATCTCCAGGTGGTAAACCGTTTCGCCGTGGCATAAAAACCGGAAGTGGCCCGGCTCGATCACGCCGGCGTGGACCGGCCCCACCGCTACTTCATGAGACTCCTCGCCGTCCATCCGGAAAAAATCCGTGATCCCCGCCGGCACGGATACGGCGGGGGATGGCTGGTGGGAATGCTGAAAACGAATGGGCTTGAGCCAGGGATGGCCTTCGGGCCGAACGTGCCAGGTTTCGGCGATTTCCCGTTCAAACCAGTGGGCCGCCGGACAGTCAGGTGTCAGCGCCTGCCAGGGCTCAGGCAGACGGCAGGCGGCCAGCAGAAGGTCACCGGACCGGGGTATGGACAGGACCGCCAGCATGTTTAACGGCCCGTTGACGTTTTCGCGCCAGACCGGCAGGGCGGAGATACGGGCCCCGGCCGCGACCGCGTCGATGACGGTCCGGCGGAAATCCTCATACGGCGGTACGGGAATGGCCCGGCGGCCGGCCACTTGCCCGTTGCGTATTTTCAGGAAGTTGAACGGCATCTTACATACCTCCGGTCAGGGCCGCGGCCCGGTCCAGAAAAGTCCAGACCTGACCCGGAATACAGACCCCCAGGGCCAGGACCACCGCTGTCATGGCCAGGGCCGGCCAGGTGAACCAGAGCGGTGTCCGATGAGGCGGAGGGGGACCGTCCTCTACCGGCAATCCGAAGACCATGGGAAGCGCGACTTTGGCCATGGCAATGAAGATTACGCCCAGGGCCGCCAGATAACCGGCGGCGATGCCCCATCGGCCCGCCTCCAATATGCCTTTTAATATCGTCATTTCGCTGATGAAAAGGCCGAAGGGTGGCGCCCCGGTGATGGCCAGGATTCCGGCCAGCCAGAGAACGCCGACCAGGGGCGCGGTTTTGAGCGCGTGGCGGACATCATTGATTTTCTTGCTGCCGTAAACAAACAGGAGCTGCCCGGAAACCAGAAAAAGCATCCCCTTGGTCATGGCATGGTTGACGGCATGAAGCATGACGCCGGTGCCCGCCAGTCCGCCGATCCCGAGCCCCAGGGCCATAATCCCCATGTGCTCGATGCTGGAATAGGCCAAAAGCCGTTTATAATCGGCCTGACGGATCATGAAAGCAGCGGCCACGGCCATGGACAGCAGACCAAAGAAGATCAGGATTTCTCCGCCAAACAGGCCGAGTCCCGCCGCCACGAGAATCGAATGCCCCCGCAGAATCCCCAGAAAAGCGCAGTTTAAAAGGGCGCCGGACAAAAGGGCGGAGACCATGGAAGGCGCCTCGCTGTGGGCGTCGGGCAGCCAGGTATGCAGCGGGACCAGCCCCATTTTCGTTCCGTATCCCGCCAGCAGCATCAGGAAAGCGGCCTTAAGCCAGGTGGGATCCAGACCGGCGGCATCGGCAATCAGGTAATCCAGGTTAAGATGGACCTTCTCCTGACCGGCGAATGCCAGGAAGTAATTGCCCAGCAGGGCCACGGCGATGCCCACCGAGCAGATCAAGAGGTATTTCCAGGTGGCTTCCAGGCTGCGGTGATGTCCGTGAAACTTGATAAGGGGCGCGCTCACCAGTGTGGTGGCTTCAACGGCGACCCACAACAGCCCCATGTCGCGGCTGACGCAGACCAGGCTCATGGCGGCCAGAAAGAAGAGAAGGCAGGCGATGAAAACGGATTCGGGTTCGTTTTTGAACAGAAAACCCTCCACGGAATCCTTGACGTTACGTTCCTCGTCCCGGCCAAGATACCCCGCGGTGTAAACCGCAACGGCCAGGAAAAGCGCGCTGGTGATGGCCAGAAACAGAAGGCCCCGGGCATCTAAGCCGATCCACTCTCCGGCGCTGAAAGCGGCTTTTTCTGAAAGGGCCAGCAGGACCGTCAGCAGACCGTGGCTGGCAGCGCCGACCGTCAGCAGCCCTCTTTTTAACTTTTTCCATGGCACGACCAGGACCGCCAGCCCGATCATAAAAGGAACCAGAACAATACTTAAAAGCATGATGTCAATCCCTCAGTTCCGACAGGCGGTTGGTGTCAATATGGTCAAATTCCTTGGATATCTGGTAAACGGTGATCCCCATGACAAACACCGCCACAAACACATCCAACAGCACGCCCATCTGCACCAGCAGGGGTTCTTTCACGGCCAGGGCCGCGCCAAAGGCGTATACGCCGTTTTCCATGACCAGGTAACCGGCCACCTGGGTCAGGGCTTTTTTGCGTGACACGATCACCATCAGGCCGGAGAGGATGGTAAAAAGGGCGCCCGGCAGGAGAAATGCGGAGCCTAAGGTGGCGGATACTTTCAGGGGAACGGCGATCAGAAAGCTCAAGGCCAGGAGGGCTATCCCTATCAGCACCGAGGCGCTGTAGCCCACCAGCGGCTCCACTTCTCTGCGGACGCCCGCTCCCTTCATGGCCCGTGAAAGCAGCCAGGGAAGAAAGATGCCTTTGACCGCGAAAGTGGTCAGGGAAAGGGATATCAGCAGAACCGGCCACGGTCTGCCCGCCAGGGTCAGGGTAATGGCGCTCAGAGCTATGGCCTGAAAGATCGTCGCCTGAATCACCGCGCCCAGACGGCTGGTGGCCAGCAGTCGGAAGTTGGTCAGGACAAGGGCAAGAATGAAGATATCGGTCCATATGGCCATGGGGTCACCTCAAGATCCACAAAAGTGCTGCCACTGTAACGGCCAGGGCAGTGATCAGCAGGTGCGGCACATGCGACAGCCGCAGACGGGCCATGCCCGACTCGATGACGCCGACGCCGACCGCCACGGCAAAGACGACGGCCGTGCCGACCGCCATGTCAAACCATGCGACTCCGGTCCGGAACGGTATGGCCAGACCGGCCACCAGGGCCGAGAAAAGCCACAATTTAAGGGCCGCGCCGTATTGAATGAAGGCCAGATCAACTCCGCCGTGATCCAGAACCATGACTTCGTGAATCATGGTGAGCTCCAGGTGCGTGTTGGGGTCATCCACCGGAATGCGGGCGTTTTCCGTAAGCAGCACGATGAAAAAAGAAAAGGCCACCAGAAAGGCGCCCGGGCCGAGGAGGGATGAGGCATCGTTCCAGAGTTTTGCGAAGATGCCGGCCAGACGGATTTCTCCGGTGCCCATGGCCAGTATGGCCAGACCCAGCAGCAGCACAATCTCGGCAATGATCGCGAACTGTACTTCCCGGCTCGCGCCCATGCCTTCAAAGGCCGACCCGGTATCCATGGCCGCGATTACGGTGACAAAGCGGGTCAGCCCCAGAAGGTAGGCCATGAAAACAAAATCGCCGGCAAAAGAGAACAACCCCCCTGCCCCGCCGAAGGGAATGATAAGAAGGGCGACCAGCACGGCCGCCAGGCCCGCCACCGGCCCCAGGCGGAAGGCCCAGGTCGTGGTGGAACTGTAGACTACCCCTTTTTTCAGCAGTTTGATCAGATCATGATACGGCTGTAAAAGCGGTTGGCCATGCCGGCCCGCGAACAGGGCTTTGACCCGGTTGATGACCCCGATCAGCAGCGGTGAGAGGGACAGCGCCAGCAGAACATGAATGATGGATGTCATGACGGTCATTCCGGCTACCTCACCTTGACCAGCAGCAGGACCAGGACGGTGACGGCGATATAGAGCACATAGAGTTGGTTGTGCCCTTCCTGAAGCACATGGACGCGCCGGGCCAGTTCACTGACCGCTCTGAAAATCGGGTCGAAAAATCCCCGGCGGAATATATCGTCGCTGTGGGAGCAAAGACCGGCCTGGCGTGGAAAGAGCCCCGGTTCGACGTTTACATGCAGCCGGGGCCGCACCACCCACCGGAACATGTCGATCACCGGCCAGGCAAAGGAGGAGGCCGTATACTGCATGCGGCTGTCCGGAGCGGCATAGCCGCAGTCCCAGGTGGGGCCGACACTGCTGATCCGTCCGGCCAGCAGCCGCCTTCTCAGTTCCCAAAGGAAAACGGCAATAATAATCAGCGCCGCTCCGCCCAGACTGATTTTCCACAGCAGGCCGCCGGCCAGGGATGATGCCGCCGACGCCGGCCCCGCCCCCAGCAATTGTTCGGCCACCGGATTCACCAGCCGGACGGCCAGGGGGCCGGCCAGGCCCAGGATCACGCAACAGACCGCCAGCAGCGTCATGACAAGTCGCATGGCGCCGGGCGCTTCGTGAGCGCCGGCCGCTGCTTCGGAACGCGGCTCGCCCAGGAACACAATGCCGAACACCTTGGCAAAACAGGCCGCGGCCAGTCCGCCGATCAGGCCCAGGGCTGTCAGGGAGATCAGGCCGCCGGCCAGAGGACCGCCCGGCGTGCCGGCTTTGGCCACCAGCCCGAAAGCCCCCAGGTAGACCAAAAACTCGCTGACAAAACCGTTGAAAGGCGGCAGGCCGCAGATGGCGGCCGACCCCACGGCAAAGGCCAGGGCCGTTTGCGGCATGCGCTTCTGAAGCCCGCCCATTCGGTCCATGTCCCGGGAGCCGGTGGCCTGGACCACGGCGCCGGCGCCGAAAAACAGCAGCCCTTTGAAAACGGCGTGATTCAGCACATGCAGCAGTCCGCCCATCAGGCCGAGTGCCGCCAGAAGAAAATTATCCGTTGCAGCGCCCAGAAGCCATAACCCCAGCCCCAGGCTGATGATGCCGATATTTTCAACACTGTGGTATGCCAGCAGCCGTTTGATATCATGCTGGGCCAGGGCGAAGAGTACGCCCATGACGCCCGATACCGCCCCCACCAGAATCAAGGTCTGGCCCCACCACGGTGCCGGCGGCCCCAGCAGCGAGACAATCCGCACCAGGCCGTAAATACCCGTTTTAATCATCACGCCGCTCATCACCGCCGACACGTGAGAAGGCGCCGCCGGGTGCGCCTCCGGCAGCCATACGTGCAGCGGCAGAAAGCCGGCCTTGGCGCCGAACCCCGCCACGGCCAGCAGGAACATGGCGCCCGTGGCGGCCGCGCTTGCCGGGACGGCAAATCCGTCAAAATCCAGCGTCCTGTTTTGTCCGCCCAGAAAGACAAACAGAAATATCAGGCAGGCCTGCCCGGCGTGGGCCGCCACCAGGTAGACCCAGCCCGCCTCACGGACCTCCGGCTTTTCATGTTCAAACATCACCAGAAAAAACGAGGACAGGGACATGGCTTCCCATGCCAACAGAAACAGGACGCCGTTTCTGGAGAGCACCACCAGCAGCATGGAGGCAAACAGCAGATTGAAAAAGCACCAGGCCATGCCCAGATTCTTTTTGCCCCTCCAGGCATCCAGGTAGGCCGAACCGTAAATAGCGGCCAGGGCGCAGATGAGGGAAATGGTCAGGACGAAAAAGGCGGAAAGGGGGTCAAGCGCAATATAAAATGAACCGAAGGGAACCGGCCACGGCAGGCGGAGAGAATCTCCGGCCCCGGTGATCAGCAACATGACGGCGGTGGCCACGGCCGGAACAGCGCCGGCCACGGCGGTTGCCATTCCAATCCTGGACGCGCCCCGTCCCGCGGTACTGTTCGTCAGGGCGCATATTCCGCCGCCGGCCAGAAGAACAGCCAGCGACAACAGCATCCATCCCATGGTCATGGCAGGCGCCTCTTCCATAGAGGAGGTCGGCCGACAAGGTTTTCGTTAGGCAGCGTCGCCATTGTCCCGACCATGTGTCCGCAGGATTTGCGGTTTAAGTTTAACCCTTATCGCTTCTGCTGATTACTTTAGGGTGGAAGTCCTTCCCTGAAATCCGGAGAGTGTTTTATCCGCTTCCGGCGTTCAAAGCATCAAGCAATGCTCTGACTTGTGAAACAAATCGGTATTTCTATTTCTTTGTCCTGCCTTTGTCAAGGAGGTTCTGTGAGCACTCACAAAACGCTCGGCCTGAATCGCGTTTTCGACGATTCACGGTATGGAAATGAACGGTAAATGCTATTGACAAACATTGAATATCTGATAGCATTTGCCTGTTTATGGAACCGACTGACGCTCAACATCTGTACAACAGCCGGCTGTTCATCTAAAAAACGGGTGCGGGACAAAGACAGAAAACAGCCCGGCGCCTGAACGATAAAAGGCCATTCAAACCATGCGGGAGAAGATCAAATCACTGTTGAAACAGGCGGAACTCTACCGCTCCCAGGGTTTGTTCAACGAGGCCCGTGAAAGTTACGAGCGGGTCCGGCGTATCATTCAGAAAAGCAAACAGTTGCCCAACCGGGAACAGTTGCTGGAAAACATCTCCAAAAAAATCAACAAGGTCCAGGGCGTTCTGGTAAGACTGGAAAATGCTTCCAATACGCCGCAGATGTCGCCCGAGGTCAACAAGCTCATCAAAAAGCTTTTTTCCCAGACCAGTTCCAATGACAAACATGCCGCGGCCCTGGAAGGGGCCGTGGCACTGGCCAAGTTCGGCCAGTTCAATGACGCCATCGCCGAGTTCCGGCGGCTTTTGGACGTGGATTCCCAGCGGGTTCAGGCGGCCAAGAACATCCTGCGGTGTCTGGTGACCTACAAGTCTTCGGATGACGCCTTTGCCCAGCTTTCCGAGTGGAAGAGCGAGGACCTCTTTACCGTGGACGAACTGGAAAAGGTCAAGAGCTTTTTTGAGGAAATCCTCGACAAGAAGTGGGATGAAAAGGGCGCGGCCCGGTCCGAGGCCCTGACCGGCGGCGCCGTGGATGAAGATGAGTTTCTCGATATCAGCGCCGTGGCCATTACGCTTCCCAACGGCAACCAGATTGAACTGGACGTGAGTTTCCAGTCCGGCAACGTGATCAGTCTGATCATTGACAGAAAAGACGAGCAGATGATCCAGGATCTTAAGGAAGGGTCCAAGCTGGAGGACGTCCATTTTTATTCCCCCATCGCGATCTTCCGGGGGTCGGGTGAAGTTACATCCAAAACCCAGATTACTTCCGGCCCCAAACAGGGTGACTACAGCATGGACATCAAGATTGACAGCCTGTAGCCGCCTTTACCCCCCGTTTTAACAACATGTGATTTACTGTTTGCAACCCGGCGTGAGTATGGTATGAAGGGTATTCACGAACCCGTAACGGACTGATCATGGCTGTAAAGACCTATTATGGCTGTATTTAATATCAACAAGAGAGAGATTGAGTGCAAGATCGTCTATTACGGTCCCGGCCGCGGCGGCAAGACCACCAATCTCGAATATATCTTCAAGGCCTATAAAAAACAGGTCAAGGGTGAGATGGTTTCCATCGACACCGAGGGGGACCGCACCCTGTTTTTCGACTTCCTGCCCATGGATCTGGGCAAGATCAAGGGATGTGACGTACGGGTCCAGCTTTTTACCGTTCCCGGCCAGGTGCAGTACAGTTCAACGCGGAAACTGGTGCTCAAGGGGGTGGACGGCGTGGTGTTCGTGGCCGATTCCATGGAGGTCCGGCGCGAGAAAAACATGCTTTCGCTTAAGGACCTGCAGCAGAACCTCAAGGAATATAACATGAGCATCTTCAAAGTCCCCCTGGTACTTCAGTATAACAAGCGGGACCTGGCCGACGACGGCATTCCGCTCATGTCGGTTGAACAGATGGAAAAGGATCTCAATCGCCAGCTTCAGGTACCCTCTTTTGAGGCCAGCGCGGTCAACGGCAATGGAGTGGGCCAGACGCTTCAGGCGTGTCTTCGCCTGACGCTGCAATATCTGCAGAAACAGCTGCAATGGGCCAGTTGATGATAGCGTACATGGGATGCCATGAAAGATTCTGTTGTTCTGAGCGGTGACCTTAAATTTTTAAACCTCGGCGAGCTGATCCAGCTCATCGGCTCCAGCGGCGCTACGGGTGTGCTGCGCCTGTTGAGCAAGTATGTGGAGTCGCCCGGGCTGATCTATTTCAAGGAAGGCAACCCGATAGACGCCTCCAACGGTGCGGACCGCGGCGTGGACGTGCTTTACTCTTTTTTCGGCTGGAAGGAAGGAACTTTCGAGTTCAGCCAGGAGCCGGTCAACGTCAGGCAGTCGGTCAAGAAAACCCGTATGCAGATTGTTCTGGAGGGTCTCAAGCGCCTGGATGACGGTGATATAGAACTCAAAGGGCCCGTGGACTTTGAGACGGTCCCCGGCGCGGCGGGCACCAAGGAACGGCTGCCGGTCATCAAGGGCCCGCTGATCGACTACATGGACGTGGTGGCTGAAGAGAGTTTCTACGAGGGCCAGACCATTGTTTCCCAGGGCCGGCATGGCACCTGGATGTGGGTGATTCTGGAGGGCACGGTCAATATCTGCAAGGAGGCCGGGGAAGAGAAGATCCCCATACTGAAGGTGGGGCCGGGCTCGTTTATCGGCAGCATGGCCGCTTTTGCCCAGCAGGATGAGGTGCGCAGCGCCACCGCCATCGCGGCGGAGCGGGTGCAGCTGGGCGTTCTCGACCGTCCGCGACTGACCCATGAGTATGCCTCGCTGAGCGCCGATTTCCGCAATATCATGCTGAGCATGGACCGGCGGCTGAAGCAGGTCACCCGTCAGGCGGCCATGGGCCGTATGAACCGCCAGCCTATCAAGGGCGTGCCGCCGGGCAAGGCTCCCATCATCCGGGAAGGGGAAGGCCAGCAGCCGCTGCTGTCCATCCGGGAAGGCAACGCGTTTGTCGTCAAGCCCCTGAAGTCGGGGGACCTGATGCTGTGTAAGCTGGAAAAGTCTGATTTTGTGGGTACCATTCCTTTTCTTAATATCGGCCATGAGCCCGAGTCCGCGGCGGTTTTTGGCACCGATGATCTCCAGACAAGGGAGTTGAACGCGGATGCTCTGTCGGAAGAATATGCCCGCCTTTCGGGCACCATGCGCAACATGGTCGACAACTGCGCCACGTTTGTTTCAGCCACTACTTCGGTGCTGTGTGATCTGTACAGGGACACCAACAATAAAGGGGCTAAAAAGAAATAAAGGGCGGTGATTGTCATGACATCTCAGAAACGCCGGTACGACAGGATCGACTCTCTGCGGCTGCTTTCTTACTCGTGTCTGGACCGGGACAATAACGTGGTTTCACAGGGCATGGGAAGGACGCTCAACGTGAGTGAAGGCGGCATCCTGCTGGAGACCCATGTGCCGCTGGAAAAGGATTGCACGGTGCTTCTGGCCATCGGTTTTGAAGATGACGTGACCGAGGTCAGGGGAAAAATCGCCTACGGCAAACGGGCCGAAAATGGCAAAGAACAGACCGGCGTGGAGTTCATCGACCCGGATGAACAGGCCCGCCGCATCATTCGAAAATATGTGGAGGCCTTTACCAGGGGACATGAATAAAGTTGCCAGAAACGAGCCTTGATTCATGCAAGACGTGCGGGAGAAGAGAAGATGGAACCGGTGGTTGTTTACGAAACGAATTTTCGCGGCCTGAAACTGCTCAAGCGGGGCAAGGTCCGGGATGTGTATGACCTCGGTGACCGGCTGCTGATCGTGGCCACGGACCGGCTTTCCGCCTTTGACGTGGTCATGCCGGATCCCATACCGGGGAAAGGCAAGATCCTGACCCGCATTTCCCTGTTCTGGTTCGACCGGATGAAGAGTCTGGTGAAGAATCATCTTATTTCCAGCGATGTCCGGAACTATCCGTCCGAATGCCGTCCCTACGCCGATATCCTGTCCGGCCGCAGCATGCTGGTCAAAAAGGCAAAGCCCCTGGAGATCGAGTGCGTGGTCCGGGGCTATCTGTCGGGTTCGGGATGGAAATCCTATCAGAAGGACCGCACGGTGTGCGGCATCGCGCTCCCCGAAGGGCTGCGGGAGTCGGACCGCCTGCCGGAACCGATTTTTACCCCTTCCACCAAGGCCGAGGCGGGCCAGCACGATATCAACATCTCCTTTGAGGAAGCGGCGGCCATCGCCGGTCAAAAGACGGCCGAGAGGGCCAGGGACCTGAGCCTGGCGCTCTATCAGCGGGGGGTTGAGATCGCGGAAGCCAAAGGGATCATCATCGCGGACACCAAGTTCGAATTCGGTTTTGTCGACGACGAGCTGATACTGATCGACGAGGTGCTGACCCCGGACTCATCGCGATTCTGGCCCAAGGCCGGTTACGCGCCGGGCGGGCCTCAGCAGAGTTTCGACAAGCAGTATGTCCGGGACTACCTGCTTTCCCTGAAGTGGGACCAGAAGCCGCCGGCACCCTCCCTTCCGCAGGAGGTGATCGCCAACACCCGTAAAAAATATGGGGAAGCCCTGAGTCTGCTGGTGGGGTGATGCGGCATTCCGTGAGATATCCGGTTTGATACCCGGGCCACCGTATTTTGAACATCGAAGATCCAGCGGGGAATATCGAATCAAGAAGCGAGGTCCTGGTGGCCAGGTTTTCAGTTGGACGCCAACAAACCGTCACGGGTCTCTTCCTGCTTTATCCATATTCTCCTCCCACAGGTAATGTATGTCCATCCGGTTTGCAGAACGAACGGTCCCGTTATCGCATATCCTCATGGAAGACACTTCGTTTCGTGTCACCACGGACGCGGACAAGCCCATGGAGTCGCTTGTCGCCTCCATCGAATCGGTGGGCCTGCTGTCGCCGCCCATTCTCCGGCCCCTGGTAGAAGGACGTTTTCAGGTGCTGTCCGGGTTCCGCCGGCTGAGGGCGCTTTTGAGTCTAGGCCGGGCATCGGCCGAATGCCGGATAGTTGAAGATGGGGCAGAAGATCCCCTGACCTGCCTGAAGCTGGGTATCGCCGATAACGCTTCCCGGCGCAATCTCAACCCTGTTGAGCAGGCCCTGGCCGTCGATAGAATTCTCGCCTTTGTACGGGACACCGACCGGGGTTGCGCGATTCTGTCCAGCCTGGGCGTCCCAGTCAATCCTTTACTGGCAGGGAAGCTCAAGACTCTCTTATCTCTTCCCCGGCCGATTCTGGATTATGCGGCCCGGGAGGCAGTCGCGTTTCCCGTGGCCCTTTTTCTGGCCGGCCTGAACGAATCCGACGCGCTGATTCTGGCCGATATTTTCGCAGACCTGCGACTGGGCACCAACAAGCAGCGGGAGGTCGCTGTGCTGGCCCAGGAGATCGCCGCGCGGGAGGAAACCTCAATTTCCGGATTACTGGAAAAGGACGGGGAAATACGGACGATTCTTGAAGATCCTGAGGAGGACCGGGGGCTGAAAGCGGCCCGGCTGCGTGTCTGCCTTGAAAAGCGGCGTTTCCCCGTCCTCTCCCGGAGCCGGGAGTGTTACAGGGAACTGGAAAAGCGGCTGAAACTCGGCCGCCGTACCCGGCTCCGGCCGCCGGAAAATTTTGAGGGAAGCGACTTTGTCCTGGAACTGACTTTTTCCGACATGTCGGAGTTCCGGCGCCACGCCGCCCAGGTTGATCGCCTGGCCGCGGGGGACCTTCTGAAGACGATTCTCGAACGATGCGGCTCCCCGGCTGATGCTGCCCGGAAGCAAAAAGCCTGATGTGGAATAGGCAGGGTGCTGAGGCCTTTCCCGGGGCACGTGAACAAACTCTTCTTCCGACACATTCCTCTTGACAGAAAACAGGGGATCATGTCTAATGAATGAACACTCATTCATTAATGGCCGATAAGGTAACAAATATGGCAGACCCAGCACAAAACTCAGTGAATCCGGATAAATATCACCGAATCCTGGAAGCGGCCATCGCTGTTTTCAGTGAGGAGGGATTTTTCAACGCCACGGTATCGAAAATCGCACGGGCTGCCGGCGTGGCCGACGGCACCATCTACCTTTATTTTAAAAACAAGAACGACATCCTGCTCCATTTTTTTAATTACAAGACCAAGGAGGTCTTCGGCATCTTCCGCCAGGAAGTGGACAAGGCAGATGACGCCCGCAGCAAGCTGAAGAATCTGATCAGTGCCCATTTGCGGGAGTTTCAGAAGGACCGCAACATGGCCGTGGTGTTTCAGGCCGAGGCCCGTCAGATCCGCTATTTTGAGCTTTATATCAAAGACCTGACCAACATGTATTTTGATCTTGTGGGCGAAATTGTCGCCCAGGGCCAGCAGGAAGGGGTCTTCCGAGGTGGCCTGGACCCGTCCCTTGTCAAACGGTTTATTCTCGGCGCCGTGGACGAGGTGATCAATACGTGGCTGCATGCCGCGAAAAAATATGATCTGGAGGAGCGGGCCGAACCGCTGGTGGACCTGTTTGTCAACGGGATCGGCGGGGGACGCGCCGCCGCCCCTTCCTCATTCAATGGCTGAACCCGACAAAACATAATGGACGATAACCAAAAGCAAGCAAGGAGAAGGTTATGGCACAAGTAATCGCAGACAGAAGAGATGTCGATTTTGTCCTTCACGAACAGTTGAAGGCCGGTGACCTGAGCAAACATGAGAAGTTTGCCGAGTTTAATAAAAAGACCATCGATATGATCGTCACCGAGGCCCGTAGCCTGGCCATGAAGGAGTTTCTGCCCATCAACAAGGAAGGCGATGAGATCGGCGCTGTTTTTGACGGCGGCCGGGTGTCGGTCCCCGAAAGTTTCAAGGCGGCTTATGAACTGCTTCGGGAGGGTGAATGGACCGCCATGACAGAGGATCCTGAATATGGCGGGCAGGGCATGCCCCAGGTGGTGTCCAGGGCCGCCAATGATTACTTTCAGGGCGCCAACTACGCCTTTATGCTGTATGCCGGGCTTACCCACGGCGCCGGGCGCCTGGTGGAGGTCTTTGGCACGCCGGAGCAGAAGAAAACCTACCTGAAAAAACTTTACACCGGCGAGTGGTCAGGCACCATGCTGCTCACCGAACCCGAGGCCGGCTCCGACGTGGGCGCGCTCACCACCACGGCGGTGAAGAATGCGGACGGCACCTATTCCATTTCCGGCTCCAAGATTTTTATCTCCGGCGGTGAACATGACATGACCCCCAACATCATTCACCCCGTACTGGCCCGCATCGAGGGAGCGCCTCCCGGAACCCGGGGAATTTCCCTGTTCCTGGTGCCCAAGTTCCGGGTGAATCCCGACGGCAGCCTGGGTGAGTTCAACGACGTGGTCTGCACCGGCATTGAAGAAAAAATGGGCATTCACGGCAGTTCCACCTGCTCGTTGACCCTGGGCGGCAAAGGCAGGTGCGTCGGCACGCTGCTGGGCGAGGAAAACAAGGGCATGAGCGCCATGTTCGTCATGATGAACGAGGCCCGGCTCCTGGTGGGCATGCAGGCCTTCGGCTGCGCCACGGCCTCCTACATGTCGGCTCTCAATTACGCCAAGGGCCGGATTCAGGGCCGTCCCCTGACCGCCGGGAAGGACGCCTCGGTGGGCGGGGTGCCCATCATCCGGCATCCGGACGTGCGCCGTCAGCTCATGAACATGAAGGTCTTCGTGGAGGGCTTGAGAAGCCTTCATTACTACGTCGGCTATTGCCAGGACATGGCGGCCCTGGCCCAGAGCCCGGAGGAAAAGGAGAAATACGAGGGCCTGGTCGACATCCTGACCCCCATTGCCAAGGGCTACGGCACGGACAAGGCCCTTGAGGTGTGCAGCCACGGGGTCCAGGTGTACGGCGGTTACGGGTATACCAAGGAGTATCCGGTGGAGCAGTATCTGCGGGACTGCCGTATCACCATGATTTACGAGGGCACCAACGGCATTCAGGCCATGGACCTCTTCGGCCGGAAGATGACCATGAAGAAGGGCAAGCTGGTCATGGACCTGTTCGGCGAAATCACCCGGACCATTGAAGCGGCCAAGGCCGTTGAAGGGCTCAAGGATGCAGCGCTGAAAGTGGAAGAGGCCCTCCGGCAGCTCGGCAGGGCCGGCCGGCACCTGGGCAAGACCGCCATGGAAAACGTGGATCTGGCCTTTGCCTACGCCTATCCGCTGATGGAGGTGACCGGCGACGTGGTGATGGCGTGGATGCTGCTGTGGCGGGCCGTGGTGGCGTCCCAGAAGCTGGCGGAAAAAGCCAAGGACGCCGCCTTCTACCAGGGCCAGATCAAATCGGTGGAATTTTTCGCCAACATGTTCCTGCCGGTTTCCCTGGGCAAGGTCAACGCCATGCTGATCACCAACGGCGCCGCCGTGGAGATAACCGAGGAGTCATTTGGCGGGTAATGCCGAAGGGCGGCTGAATGTTCCGGGGGCCTTGACATGCGCCCCCGGATCGTCAATAATCGCCCCTTGTCCATGACCGTTTATAACATATTGAACCCTGAACAAGGAGGATGGAATGTCATACGCGAATCTGCTGGTCGACGTGAAAAACTACATTGCAACCGTTACCATCAACAAGCCGCCCGTCAACTCGGTCAATCTGGCCACCATTCTGGAACTTGAAAAAGCCTTTGATGAACTGGCCGCCAGCAAGGATGTCCGCGTGATCATCCTGACCGGCAGCGGGGACAAGGCTTTCTCCGCGGGGTTCGACGTGAGTGATGCCGGCAACGCGGCCAAGGCCGGTGAGGAAGGGCAGCGGGTATGGACCAAGATATTCCGCTACACCAAGCCCGTGATCGCCGCGGTCAACGGCTTTGCCTTCGGTGGCGGATGCGAGCTGGCCATGGCCTGTCATTTCCGGCTGATGGTCGACACGCCCAAGGCCAAGATCGGCCTCACCGAACTCAACCTGGGCATCATCCCCGGATGGGCCGGCACCCAGCGCATGACCGCTCTTCTGGGCAGAACCAAGGCCCTTGAGCTGATCCTGTTCAGCAAGCGGCTGTCGGCTCCGGAAGCGCTGGCCATCGGACTGGTGGACAAGGTGTGCGCGCCGGAAAACCTGATGAACGAAGCCATGGCCATGGCGCAGCCGCTCACCACCCGGCCACCTTTGGCCGTTGAGAGCGTACTCAAGGCCGTGGCCACCGGCATGGACTTCACCTTTGACGAGGGGCTCAAGGTGGAACTGGCAGGCACCAAGCGGGTCTCCACCTCCAGGGACGCCATTGAAGGTTTTTCCGCCTTTTTCGAGAAACGCGATCCCGTGTTCAAAGGCGAATAGCCCGTTAAACCCCTGAACAATAAAAAAACCGGTTTGGTCTATCAGAACCAAACCGGTTTTTTTGTCGACGATGGCCGGAACCTTTTTAAAATATTGACTTGTCCAGCCGTGTGTAATAAAAGTACCAAGCTTGACTTGCAACTTTGGCCCTGATTGATGCGTTAATGGAGATTCCGATTGGTATTCAATAAGAGATCCCGGCTCTTGACGATAATCACGGCGTGGACCCTGGTGGCCTTTTCTTTTTCCGGCGCTTTTGCACAGGAGTGGGAACGGGTCCTGGAAAAGGACGGGATCGTGGTCTACGAACGGCAGCGGTCAAATGCTCCAGTTCGGGATTTCAGGGCCGAAATGGTCATAGACAGCAGCCCGTTGTCGGTGATGGCGCTTATGGATGACACGGAGGCGGCTCCCCGGTGGTTCACCCATTGCCGGCGCCTTGTAAGAGTCTCCGAAATATCGTCGGACGAACATATCGTGTACAACATAACGAGATTCCCCTGGCCCATGAGGGACCGGGATGCGGTGCTGCGCAGCGTCAGGCGTTTTGAAAAAGAGAACAAGCGCTTTGTGATTGACTACCGGTCGGTGGACAACATCTCCTGCCCGCCGGCTGAGCCCGGTCTTTCCAGAGTGGTCACCATCGAAGGCCAATGGGGCGTTACCGCCCTGGGGAGAGATCGCACCCTGGTGACCAGCCGTATTCAGATGGATCTGGGAACCCCCCTTCCGGGATGGACACTTAATCCATTTCTCCGGGAGGCCACTTACCAGACTTTTGTAAACATCCGGCAGGTGGTCCAGGAACCGAAATATCGCAATGCAATGCCTACCCCGGAATATATGCAGCGGTTCGGTGTTTCCGGCAACCCGGCAGTTGGCCGGCCCCTTTCCGCCGGTGACCTTCGGATTTCCCGCTGACGCCACGGAAAAAGAACCCTCCGGTTTAATATGCTTTTCCCGTTACAGCCTTCCTGATCAGGCTCCTTTTCATCTTGCAAAAAGAATCGGAGTGGGGGATCATGGTAACCCGAAATTCGCGGTTGCAGAAACCGGTTCCGGTATTTGGGAACCGGCCTGTGCGCCGGAGAAGACTTTATTTCTGGAAACGATAATGGAGCCGAGTACCCTCGACATACCGGGTGTCAATAGCCCGATACGCCTGCATCTTCACGGACCGGCCGACGCCTGCCTGTCCCGGCAGATCCGGGAGCACGGCATCTGGGAGCCTTATGAAACATCCCTGGTGGTCGGCCGCCTGAAAAAGGGGGATGTGTTTCTGGACATCGGCGCCAACATCGGCTATTACACGGTCCTGGCCGCAACCCTGGTGGGAAAGAAGGGCCTGGTGGTGGCTTATGAGCCCGACGCCGAAAACTATGCTCTGCTGATGCGGAACCTGTCGGCCAACCGGGTGACCAACGCCCGCTGTTTTCAGGCCGCCATGGCTGACTATACCGGCGAGGGCCGTATCTATCTGGCCGAGGCCAACCGGGGCGACCACCGGCTTTATGATCCCGGAGAGCCACGGGAATGCCGTTCCGCCGCCGTGGTCCATGGCGGAGATCACCTGTCGGACATAACAGACCGGGTCGATTTTATAAAGATTGACACTCAGGGGGCGGAGACGGCCGTGATTCGCGGATTGAAAAAAGTGATCCGGGCCAACCGGCATCACCTGTCCATGATCGTGGAGTTCTGGCCCCACGGACTGCGCCGGGCCGGTTCATCAGGGGAAGAACTTCTGTCCATCCTGTGTGACTGTGACATGCCGTTTTACCTGATTGATCATATCGGATACCGCCTGGTGCCGGTGTCGCCGGACTTCCTGGGCCTGTGGGTGGACCAGACCGACGCCGACCCGGAAAACCAGGGGTTTATCAACCTGTTTGTTAGCGCCAAAGGAGAAAGACATGCGCCGCTTCAGTAAATGCGTCCCTGTTCTTGTGGCGGTTCTGGCGGTTTTCATCACCGCCTGCGCGCCGCGTCTGCAGCAGATTCGTATCGACCGTCCCGCGCCGCTGACCGCCGCGTCTCCTGCCGGCGGGCTCCGGGCCGGTCTGGCCCGGGTCGACATCACGCCGCCGCCGGGAATCGCCACGGCCGGTTATTCGCTCATGGCTGAAGTCTGCAGGGGCTTTCGCACCCGTCTTTACGCCCGGGCCGTTTATATTCAGGATGATGACGGCCGTGAAGTGGCCCTGGTCTCATGCGATCTTTTATCCGGTTCCCGGCTGCTGCACCACCGCGTGGCCGAACTGGCGGGACCGGTCACCGGCATCGAGGCGCATGAACTGATGGTCGCCGGCACGCATACCCATTCCGGGCCGGGGAACTATTTTTCCAGCAATTTTTATAACGACTTTGCCGGCGGCAAAAGCGGCTTTGATCCCCGGATTTTTGATTTTCTCGCCCGCCGCATTGCCGACGCCGTTATCGCGGCCCACGCCAATCGCCGCCCGGCGAAAATCGCCCTGGGCCGCGCCGAGATTTACGGCATGACCCGCAACCGGAGCATGGAACCCTACACGGCCAACACCGGCCTGCCGTCCGGCACCACCGGTGACCCCATGAAGGCGGTCAACCCGGTGATGACCATGATCCGGATCGACCAGAAGGACGACGGCGGGGCGTGGCATCCGGCCGGGGCCTTTTCGACCTTTTCCATTCATCCCACGGCGGTCCCCCACTGGAACGACCTGTATACCGCCGACGTGTTCGGCTATATCGCCCGGGAGCTTGAATTTGAGCTGGAACACCGGCACGCCGCGCCCTGGCCAGTGGTTCATGCCGCGGTCAACGGCACCCACGGGGACAACTCCCCCGGTTATGAGAAGGGAAAACAGGGTTACGCCGAGGCAAAGCGCGTCGGCATGGCGGTGGGCCGACGGGCCGTTGACCTGTTTGACTCGCTGGAACCGGCCCTTTCCGACACACTGTCGGTGCGGTCCGCCGGCCGTGAAGTGGATGTTTTTGAGCGCCCCGCCATCAACGGCGTGTCGGTGTGTGACCGGCCCGTGGTGGGCAACGCCCTGACCGCGGGCGCCGACGACGGCAAGCATCCGATTCTTTACCGGACTCCCTTCTTCCGGGAAGGATGGGGAACGGCCCGGTGGTTTTTCACCGGTTCCTGCCAGGGCGCCAAGCGCCATGTGGGGGGTATATTCCAGCCGCTTGTCCTCAAGAAAGAGAATTTCCCCCATATCATGTTCTTCCAGTTGATTCAGGTGGGGGACACGGTTTTTGTGCCCATGCCCTTTGAGGTGACCTGCCGGTCCGGGAAAACGATGGCGGACCATGTCGCCGACGCGCTGGGGGAAAAGGCCGGCCATGTGGCGGTGATCAGCTGCGCCAATGACTATTTCGGATATGCCACCACGACCGAGGAGTATGCGCTTCAGCACTATGAGGGAGGGCACACCCTTTACGGCCCTTCCACCACGCCTTTTCTGGCCGCCCATGCCGCCGCCCTGGCGCTTGCAATGGATGAAGGCCGGGTCGAAGACCT
The DNA here is from genome assembly GCA_049320925.1 of Thermodesulfobacteriota bacterium. Lineage (GTDB taxonomy): Bacteria > Desulfobacterota > Desulfobacteria > Desulfobacterales > Desulfosudaceae > Desulfosudis. The sequence continues at coordinate 18,779 of JBMORB010000158.1, forward strand.
GCCGGCCAGCTGGTCTGAAGCCCTTAAGGTGAAATCGTTTTTTCCGGAAAAACAGGCTCCGGAGGGAAAGCGGGAGGCAAGGGGGCCGGTCCGTTATCACGGCCCTCGTGACGGTGAGGATGCCTTTGGTTTCGGGTGGCGGGACGTGCCGCCGTCCATGATCGATTTTGACCGGCCGCTGGTCCGTGTTGAAACCAGCCCGGACGGTAAAACGTGGCAGCTTCTCTGCGACGCCGATGGCCGGCCCGCGGACGACACGGGATACGATGTCTCCGTGGCCTTTAAAAAGATGGCGGACGGCCACATGGGCATTTACGAAGCCCGGTGGTACAATCCCCCCGTCGAAACCCACGGCGCCTATTACCGGTTTGCCGTGCTGCCACGGGGGGATTTTGATCCGCTTTACTCGGAGCCGTTTCAGGCGGATGGCAAGCGTGAGTAAGAAGAACGCATGAAGAAAATAGTGGTACAGATTTACGAAGTCCAGCAGCCCGGCGAGGCAGAAGAACTGGCGGCCCTGGGCGTGGACCACGTGGGCAGCGTGGTGCTCGACCCGGAACGGTGGAAGTCGGATACGCTCAAGGACACCGTGCGGACCGTGGGCCGGGCCGGCGCGAAAAGCAGCCTGATCCCGCTTTTCTCGGACCCGGACACCATTTCCCGCATGCTCGATTTTTATCAGCCTGCCATGGTTCATTTCTGCGAGCACCTGCCACTGGGGGACGCGGGCCAGAAAAAACGGCGAGAAATCCTGGCTGCCCAGCGGATCGTCAAGCACCGGTTCCCGGAAATCCAGACCATGCGCACGCTTCCGGTGGGGCTTCCCGGTGAGGGCGGCGCAAACGGGCTGGTGGAACTGCTGCCTGAAATCGAGGCCTTCAGCGACTGGTTTCTCACCGACACGGCGCCGGCGGATACGGCGCTTTCCCCGGTTTCCGGTTTTGTGGGCATCACCGGCAGGCCCTCGGACTGGAAGCAGGTTGCGAAATTGGTTGCATCCACACGGGTTCCCGTTATATTAGCAGGAGGCATGTCGCCGGAGAACGTGTATGACGGAATCGTTCAGACCCGGCCTTCCGGCGTGGACAGCTGCACCCGGACCAACCGGCACGACGAAGCGGGCAATCCGGTGCGGTTTAAAAAAGATATGGATAAAGTCCGGCGGTTTGTCGAGGAAACCCGCAGGGCCGAGGCCGATCTGGCCCATGCCGCCGAAGCGGCGACCGCCGCGCGTGAAACGCGGGTATTGTAGAAAAAGCGATATATCCCGGGTGGGTGAGACACTATCCGGACAGACATCATTATCGGAGGACAGGCAGACATGGCGGATATGTATGAAGCGGGAGCGTTGAGAAAGGGACTGAAGGTCGCCATTGACGGCGATCCCTATGTGATCGTGGAATTTGATTTTGTAAAGCCGGGCAAGGGCCAGGCCCTTTACAAGTGCCGGCTCAAGAACATGATAACCGGGTCCCAGTTTGACCACACCTACAGAAGCGGTGACAGGATCGACAGCGCCAACATCGAAGAGCGCAAGATGGAGTATCTTTACTCGGACGGTGAAAATTACTGTTTCATGGATTCAAGCAACTATGAGCAGGTGTTTGTGACGCCGGACCAGATGACCGAGGTCAAGGACCTGCTCAAGGAGAACACCGTGTGCAACGTGCTTTTCTTTGACGGACGGGCCATCGGCGTGACCCTTCCCAATTTCGTGGAGCTCAAGATCACAGAGGCCGATCCCTGGGTCAAGGGCGACACCGCGTCGGGCAGCAACAAGCCGGTCACGGTGGAAACCGGCTGCGTGTTGCAGGTACCCCCGTTCATCGAAGTGGGAGAGGTTATCAAGATCGACACCCGCACCCGAAGCTACGTGGAGCGGGTGAAAAAGTGAAAACGCCGGCACGCAACAGCCATTTTATGGATCTTTTATGCAGGTGATGAAAGAAACCGTCCGGCGTTACTACCGGGTGGACCGCCGGGAAATATCTTTTCTCCGGTTTGTTTTTGAAGGGTGCGGCGGCGTGGCCGTGCTGACCACGCTGGACCCGGCAGCCGGCCGGGTGGTGCTTTCCATTGCGCCCGGGTGCGAAAGCCAGGTCGATGCCATACTGGCCGACCTGCGAAAAACGATCCTTATTGAAGCGGCTGAACCCGCGGCCAGGGACCTTCCTTATTGACAGGGCTGCCGGTTCCGGTTTGCCAGTTGCGGATGGGGGCTTCGATGAAAAAAAAGACATGTCTGGTGTTGTTGACGGTGGCGGTAGCCCTGGCGTGCCTGGGCATGGGCG
>JBMORB010000159.1:0-2817 GCA_049320925.1 Thermodesulfobacteriota bacterium
GGCAGGGGTCGTGATACGTGATCTTTCTGTCGACCTTGTTTTTGAATTGTAATTTTTGGTTTGCCGCAAGCCCGCCCAGGTACTCACTGATGTGCATGACCTGAACGCCCAGGTCCACGCCCATACGCCGATAGGCATACTTGAAGGCGCCGTAGCAGTCGGCGCAGGGCGTGAGCAGGATTTTAGCGCCGGAGGACTTCACCCGGACCGCCATGTCCTCGGCGAAGTTCTTGGCATCCCCCCGGAAGCCCAGGCCAAAGGCACGGCCCCCGCAGCATGATTCCCCTTTTCCGGCTACCCCCAGGTCAACGCCCGCGTCCCGGATCAGCGTTACCGCCCCACGGATGACGTCCAACAGGTCCTCGTCATAAGAAAACCGGCATCCGGCGTGAAACAGGACATCCACCTTTTGAGCGTTTGCGTCTTTCAAGTCGAGCCCCTGGGCCCAATTGCCGCGGTCACTTTTTTGTTCCCCAAAGACATTGTTCTCCCGTTTCAGATCATCGATCATCATCTGGTGCTCAGCGAAAAACTGGCCGTTTTCCACGCAGGTCGCCCGGATCTCCTCGATCACTTCGGCAATGTCTATGTCATCGCGGTAAACTTTGCAGTTGGCGTCACACGCGCCGCAAAGCGTGCACTTGTAAACGATGTCCGCGACGGAATCATTCATCTCTATTCTTTTGTCCAGAAGCGAAAGCCCCAGCATGAGCTTGCCGCTGCCGGCGAAACTGTGAAAATTGTAGCGGGATATGGACGGGCAGACCTGGGAGAACCGGTGGCTTTTTATCTGGCTCAACGGTACCCATTTGCATGAGGAGCACCTTGAGCAACCCTCCATGTCCCTGCGATATTCTTCCAATGCCATAATATTCCTCCTCCTACAGGCAGATCCTGCCCTGGTTGAAAACGTGATGGGGATCGAGAATGTCCTTGACCGTTTTTATGGTTGCGACGGTGTCCGGGCATCGGGAATACGCCATTTCGGCCCACGGGCCGTAAGGCCGGCTGAAAAAAGCGCCTTTTGCGAGCATGGCCTTGCCGGCTTCCTGGAAAAGATCCTGAGCGCGTTTGGTGTCGCCCGCGTCTTTTCGATCAAAGGGAAGCACGAACTCCAGGTGGCAGTTCCGGCCCTGTTGAACGGGCTGAACGTACACGCCCATATCCTTTGCCGGATACCCGTGCGCGCCCGCGAGTTCGTCCATTGTTTCCAGAAATCCGGGCACACAATCCATGGTGGTGAGAAAAAAGACCTCCGCGTGCGCCCCCTTGAGGCGGTCTTTCCACCAGGGCTCCGGACACGGTTCCTCAAGCATTCGGGCAAGGGCATCTCCGCCTGCACCGTCAAGACCGGGCACCGCTTTTAAGTCCAGTTTATTGGCCAGGGTTGCTATGTCCTGTTCCTGCTGGCGGACCCGCAGCTCCGGAAATATCTCGTAACCGGCGACGCAATAAAACAGGATCCAGGGCGGAAGTTTTTTCGCCAATCCCTCGATTTTTGCCGTGTCTTTTTCGAGAATGCCCGCCATTGCCTGGGCGTTTAAGAGAAACAGCTCGTCTCCCAGGCGACGCCCGGTCATGGTATAGGCCAGATCGATCAGGGGACCGATTTGCGGGGATGCGATGAAATATCCTTTATGAATAGCTGGCAGCACCTCCAGCTTGACACTGGACCATGTCACGATACCCATGGTGCCCTGGGCCCCCTGGACGACACGCACAAGGTCGGTCTGTGCCGGGCCCATGGGGTTTTTCTGTGAGGCCCCGGATTTCCACTGTTCCTCAAGGGAACCGGGCCCGGCGGCACCGCCCGTGCGGAACGTATCACCGGTACCGAAAACCACTTCCACGCACAGCATGGGATCGGTCATGTCCCAGTGATACTTGGGTATGGTGATGGGTTCCCTTTCCAGGCAGGATGCCACAACGGACTTGGAAGCGCGGGGCAGAAGCGGCAGAAGCGCCTTCATCCCCCGTTTTTTCGCCTCGGCCTGCAGCGTCCCGAAACGAACCCCGGGCTCGATGATGGCCACTTTGTTTCTGCGGTTGATATGGGGAATACGGTCCATTTTGCCCAAATCCACGACCACCGATGGGATGTCCGCCGGAACGCAGCAACCCCGCTGAGATCTGGACGGACCGCTGGAACACGGAATCAGGTTGGCACCCGTTTCAATCGCCGCCCGCACAACCGTGGCCACCTGTTCGCTGTTTTTCGGTTCGACCATACACAGGGGTGTCTGTCCGGCGACAAAAGCCCCGTCATGCTCATATTCGGAAAGCTTGTCCGGATTTTCATAAAACTGCTCCGGTCCTACAGCAATCTTGAAAGCCGCCTTGATTGTCATTTCATTTTTCATCCGGTCACCTCCCCGGGCCGTGCAGCGTTTTTCATGGCGTCCTCAAAAAACTTGTGAAACTTACCCTTGACGACCTTCAGCACCCTGGCCCTTATAAATGGCCGATTCAGAGCCAGGACTGTCAGCTTCATCAGAATGGGCCTTGCCGTCAGGCGGACAAGAAAGGCAGGGATACGTCCCAGGATTTTTTCCACAGGGTCCGGGTCGGTCCGGTCCAGACAATCAAACATCTCATAAGGACCGATCCCGAGTTCCTGAAACACAGCTTCGAGGGCCTGCTCCGAAATGGAGGTAATCTTTCCCGTAAGGCCCGTCGTGTAGGCCATGCGCGTGATCCGGAAATAATCGGAAGATTCCAGCGGCATAATTGCGTTCTCCTTTATGAATTTTTTATCCTTGATGGCTTCGTAAAATATGTAACGAAAGGCTGTGCCTTCCACATCATCGTGGCGGCCTG
>JBMORB010000160.1:0-2815 GCA_049320925.1 Thermodesulfobacteriota bacterium
CCGCTCCAGTTCGCGCAGGTCATCGGCGCCGATGGCCTTTTCCTTTTGTTCATAAGCGGCGGCGGCGGCATCGTAAATCCGGTCGGCAAGGCTCTCGGCATCCAGTCCGTCCAGGGCGTCGCCGTCGAAGGAAAACCGAAGGTTGAACTGTTTGAACAGGGCCTCGTTGAGACCGGCCAGGTCCCATTCGTCCGGGCGGACGTTCCGGTCGGCATAAAGGCCCGCGATTTCATCGGCCCGGTCACCCGCCATGTCCAGAATGGACTCCTTGAGATCCTCTTTTCGAAGGGCCCGGCGGCGTTGCTCGTAAATGACCGTCCGCTGTTCGTTCATCACGTCGTCATATTCCAGCAGGTGCTTGCGTATCTCGAAGTTATGGCCTTCCACCTTCTTCTGGGCATTCTCGATGGCCCGGGTGATCATACCGTGTTCGATGGGCTCCCCGTCTTTCATGCCCAGGGTTTCCATGATGCGCTTCATGCGGTCTCCGCCGAAAATCCGCAGCAGGTCGTCCTCCAGGGAAAGGTAAAAACGGGAGCTGCCCGGGTCCCCCTGCCGGCCGGAGCGGCCCCGCAGCTGGTTGTCGATGCGCCGGCTCTCGTGACGCTCCGTGCCCAGAATGTGAAGGCCGCCCAGTTCCCGCACCCCATCGCCCAGCACGATGTCGGTGCCGCGCCCGGCCATGTTGGTGGAAATCGTGACGGTCCCCTTCTGGCCGGCGGCGGCGACGATTTCGGCTTCCTGCCGGTGCCGCTTGGCGTTGAGTACGGAGTGGCGGATGCCCCGCTTCTGAAGTTTTTTGCTGAGGAATTCGGAAACGTCGATGGAAACCGTGCCCACCAGCACGGGCTGTCCCTTTTCATGCAGGGCCGCGATCTCGTTTATCACCGCCTCGAATTTTTCCGTTCGGGTCTTGTAGATCACGTCGGCAAAATCGGTCCGCACCATGGGCATGTTGGTGGGGATCACCACCACCTGCAGCCTGTAAATTTTACCGAACTCCTCGGCTTCGGTGTCCGCGGTGCCGGTCATGCCCGCCAGCTTGTCATACATGCGGAAATAATTCTGAAAGGTGATGGTGGCCAGGGTCTGGTTTTCGTTCTCGATGCGGACCCCTTCCTTGGCCTCCAGAGCCTGGTGAAGCCCCTCGCTGAACCGGCGGCCCGGCATCAGCCGGCCGGTGAATTCATCGACAATCACGACTTCCTTTTCTTCGGTGACGATGTAGTCCACGTCCCGCTTGAACAGCTTGTGGGCCTTGAGGGCCTGGTTCACGTGGTGCAGCACCTCCACGTTTTCCGGCGCGTACAGGTTGTCCACGCCCATGGCTGTTTCCGCCTTGGCCACGCCGGCCTCGGTCAGGGTTACCGAACGGGCCTTTTCGTCAATCGTGTAATCTTCTTCCTCCCGCAGAGCGGGAATAACCGTGTTGGCCTGATAGTAGAGCGTGGTGGATTTCTCGGCGGGGCCGGAAATGATCAGCGGGGTCCGGGCCTCGTCGATGAGAATGCTGTCCACCTCGTCCACGATGGCGTAATGAAGGTCACGCTGCACCAGGGAGTCGCTGTAAAACTTCATGTTGTCCCGCAGGTAGTCGAACCCGAACTCGTTGTTGGTGCCGTAGGTGATGTCGGCCGCGTAGGCCGCCTTTCGCTGGGCGTCGTCCAGGCCGTGGACGATCACGCCCACCGACAGGCCGAGAAAGGAGTAGATGGCGCCCATCCACTGGGCGTCGCGGGTGGCCAGGTAATCGTTCACCGTGACCACGTGCACCCCCCGGCCGGTAAGGGCGTTGAGATACACGGGCAGCGTGGCCGCCAGGGTCTTGCCTTCACCGGTCTTCATTTCCGCGATCTTGCCCTGGTGCAGCACGATGCCGCCGATGAGCTGAACGTCAAAATGGCGCATGCCCAGCGTGCGTACCGACGCCTCCCGCACCGTGGCAAAGGCCTCGGGCAGCAGGGCATCCAGAGATTCACCTTCCTGAAACCGGCGTTTGAAAACAGCGGTCTGCTCTTTAAGCTGCTCGTCACTTCTGGCCTTCATGGCCGATTCCAGGCCGTTGATCTGCTCCACCAGGGGATAGACCTGCTTGAGCACCCGTTCATTCTGACTGCCGAATACCGAAAGCAGCAGATTGCCGATGCCACCGAAAAGCCCGGTGGTAAAATTTTCGGCTGTGTCCCAGAATCCCATATGCGGGCCTCCTTCCCTGTTCCAACGGGCGCATGGCCGGAATCCGACCGGTACACGCTCCCGTAAACAAAACAAAAAAACAACCGGCACGATGCAGGAGCCGGAAACCGCCTTCGCCTTATCCGCTCCCGTGGCCGGTATGATTCATGCAGCGATGGTCATATACAAGCCAACGAATGGCCGTCAATCCAGAATATACTTTTCGGGGTTTACCACCACACCGTTGTTCAGTACCTCGTAATGCAGGTGGGGCCCGGTGGAAAGCCCGGTGTTGCCGACGGTGCCGATAATATCTTCACGCCTCACAACCGCGCCCTGTTTTTTAAGGCAGGACTGAAGATGGCCGTACCTTGTGATCAGTCCGTTGCCGTGGTCGATCACGATGGCGTTGCCCAGCGCCCCCTTTCGGCCGGAAAACACCACCACTCCGTCGGCCGAAGCCGACACCGGTGTTCCGGCCCTGGCCGCGATATCCAGTCCCTGGTGGAACTCCCGGCGGCCGGTGAACGGGGATTTGCGGTATTCGAACCGAGAGGTGATCCAGCCGTCGGTCACCGGCATGATGGCCGGGGTCGAGGCCAGAAGCTTGCGTTTATCCTCAAGATACTCCAGCAGGGAT
>JBMORB010000161.1:0-2814 GCA_049320925.1 Thermodesulfobacteriota bacterium
CATCCCCATAAAAAAGCCACCTTCAACCAGCGGGAGATGGGCACCGATTTTGACTCCTTTCTCAACGGCCTGCGGGCCGCCCTGCGCCAGGCACCCAAGGTCATCCTGGTGGGCGAAATGCGCGACAAGGAATCCATTGAAATCGGCCTGCGGGCCGCCGAGACCGGCCACCTGGTCTTTACCACCCTGCACACGGTGGACGCCGGCCAGACCATCAACCGCATTCTGGGCATGTTCGACGTGGAGGAGGAACAGCAGATCCGCATCCGCCTGGCCGAGACCCTGCGGTGGGTGGTGTGCCAGCGCCTGCTGCCCAAGGTGGGCGGCGGCCGGGTGGCGGCGTTTGAGATCCTGGGCACCAACCTGCGCGTCAAGGACACCATTCTGCATGGTGAAGGCGAAGGCCGCACATTTTACGAAATCATCAAGCAGAACGAGGCGTTCGGCTTTACCACCTTTGACGATTACATCATCAACCTGTACGCCGAGGGACTGGTCACCGAGGACGTGGCCAAGGGCTACGCCTCCCGCCGGGGCGTGGTGGGCCGTGGCATCGACCAGGTGAAAAGCTCCAGGGGTGAGGCCACCACCGAGATCGAACATCTGGAGATCGACCGCAAGTACGGAAAGACATAGGGCCATCTCTAAAAAACAGGGGGCCTCTAAAAATCGAGATTTCTCCCATGCTGAAAAAATCGGATTTGGTTTTTGGATGTTTTTTATTTTGCACCGCAAAGGCGCAAAGAGCGCAAAGGGTTGTTTTTCGCTATGCGGAAGGGAGAGGACTGCTTCACGTTCAGCGTCCATGTTCTTCTTTGCGTCCTTTGCGTCTCCGCGGTGATTTTTAATTTTTAAAAATTCCCTTAAGAGGAGCGCCGGATGGACATACAGTGCGATAAATGCGGCGGCAGGTTCAAGATCGCCGATGAAAAAGTGCCCCCGGGCAAGACCGTTTCACTGAACTGCCCCACCTGTAAGAACCGTCTTTCCATCACCGCCCCGGACCCCAGCGCCCCGCCGGAACCTAAACCGGCTGCCGGGGCTTTTGGTTTCGCGGAAGCGGCCGAGGATGGCGGTGGCAGCGGCGCCTACGACGCGACGGACAAACCGTTTGATTTCATTGAAGAAGAAGGGGAAACCGCGCTGATCTGCGAAACCGAACCCCAGATCAAGGCGCCGATCAAAAAAGTGCTGGAGTTTCTGGAGTACCATATCTCAGAGGCATCCGACACCCGGGACGCCCTGAAAAAAATGCGCTACCACCAGTTCGACACCATCGTGATCAATGAGACCTTCGGTTCGCGCAACCCGGACGCTAACAGCCTGCTGATCTATCTGGAACGGCTTAAAATGAAGGTGCGCCGGGATATTTTCCTGGTGCTGCTCACCACGCGGTTCAAAACCATGGACCACATGGCCGAATTCAAAAGAAGCGTCAACATGATCGTCAACCTCAACGACATAAACCATTTTGAAAAAATACTGACCCGGGGTCTTTCCGAATACCGCCAGTTTTACCATGTCTACAAAGAAATGGCGCGCAACATCGTGAACGTATAACCCGGAGTTTTCCTGAACTCTTTACAACTGACTGTGTCATGAGACCCCCGCCTGCACCCCAATACACCTGCAAAGAGTACCGGGAGGAAATGCTGCTGCTCACGCTTCAGCGGCAGCTTCACCGGGAAGGCCTTTCCGAAACTGAAAAAGAGCGCATCCGCCAGGAAATCAACGCGCTTAAAAAAAAGATGAAAATGGATTGACGTGCTTTTTCTGGCGCCAGGAAAAGGATCAGGAGAACCGGCCCTTCGGCTGCCCTCGCGCAACCGTTTTTTCGGCGCGGGCAGGAACTCTCTCGCCTGTGGCGAACTCAGACAGCCTGCCCGCTTTTTTCCAAAAAACCTTTTGCGCTCGGCTGCGCTGCAACGGGCGGGGTTAATTACTGACGCCCCGTTCAACAAAAAAGGCCTTATTGCCGACCGGGTTACCGCTTTTGGTCATTGCCCGGCTTGGCCGGGCAATCCATTTTAACTGGATGGGCCATCACACGCTTGTGATTTCATCGTCGGGTGCCACGGGCGAAGCATCAGCTTGCCCGTGTGTTCCGCCGGTTTCGCCTTTATCCTCAAACCATGGTTATCCTGTCCGCCGGCAGGCTTTCCACCGGCACGCCCGGCTCCTCCTGGGCCGCATAACCCACGGCAACAATGGCCTCCACGGTCAGGGTGCCGGGCAGGCCCAGGACCGACCGGACATAGCTTTCAGCCGTGGTGGCGTCATCATGATCCCGCTTGCGGATCTGGCACCAGCAGCTTCCCAGGCCCAGGGAATGGGCGGTCAGGTGGGCCACCAGCGCGGCGATCGAGCAGTCTTCCACCCACACGTCGGACCGGTCCGGCTCGCCGCACACCACGATCCCCAGCCGGGCGTTGTTTAAAAAGCCGGCGCCATGGGGCTTGCACCGGGCCAGGGCGGCCAGCGTGGCGGGGGACTGGACAAAATAAAACCGCCAGGGCCGGATTTCCCGGGATGAAGGCGACCGCAGCAGGGCCTCTTTTAAAAGCTCGATTTTCTCCGGTTCAATAACCCGGTCCGCATAGGCCCGGATACTGCGCCGGGTCCGAAGCAGGTCAATCATGGTGTATCCTCCTTCCTGATGATCGAAATCGGGATCGCTATCGGTATCGATATCGAAACCAGCCTCCAGCCTATACTATTCATGCGGCTTTTCTCAACCGGTTTGTCTGCGCACCTTTTTCTTGACGACCGGCTCCGCAGTGGCGATACTTACCCGAATATTTCAATTGGAAAGTC
>JBMORB010000162.1:0-2799 GCA_049320925.1 Thermodesulfobacteriota bacterium
CCGGTGCATGGTGGATGAGATGGCCTCGTCCACCGGTGACGTGGAAGTGGTGATCGGCGCCGGGTTCGATGATGTCGGGCGGAAACCAGGGAAAAAGGCCGTGCCCGAACCCGTCAAACCGGAACCTGAAAAAACCGGACCGCTGTTTGAGGCGTTTGTCCAGAAGGTGGATGTGGAAAACTTTCCGGTGCTCGGCTCCCATCTGCTGGACGGAAAGCCGGTGGTGCCTTTTGCCCTGGCCGCCGAATGGGTGGGCAGCGGCGCCCTTCACGCCAATCCGGGGCTGCTTTTGATCGGCATCGACGACATGCGGGTGCTGTCCGGCATCAGGCTGGAGGAAGCCGGCCGGACCGTCACGGTGCTGGCCGGAAAGCCCTCCAAGAACGGCGCCGCGTTTGATGTGGAGGTACGGATCAAAAGCGAGAACAGCGGCAGGGATACGGTTCACTACGGCGGCCGGGCCGTTCTTTCCGCCGCCTATGAAAAGCCGCCGGCATTTGCGGAACCGGCCTCGCTGGCGGTTTCCGGTTACCGCCGGACCGCCGCCGAACTTTACGAGACGGTCCTCTTTCACGGCAAAGACCTGCACGGCATTTGCGAGGTGGTGGCCTGTTCCAAAGAAGGCATCAAGGCCAGGGTGCAAAGCGCGCCTTCTCCCAAGAAGTGGATCCGGCGGCCCGTGCGCAACACCTGGCTGGCCGACCCTCTGGCACTGGACACGGCCTTTCAGATGGCCATTGTGTGGTGCCATGAGCAGGCCGGCATGGTCTGCCTGCCGGTCTGCTTCAAAAGCTACCGGCAGTACCGCTCCGCCTTCCCGGCCGAGGGAGTGACCGTCGTTTTGTCCGTCACCGACCGGACCAGCCGGAAGGTGAGGGGGGACGTGTTTTTCCTCGACGCCGGCGGGGCGCTGGTGGCCTGCATGACCGGGTTTGAGGCGGTGATGGACAAGTCGCTGAATGCCGCGTTTAAGTCATAATGATAAGGGTTCAAGGGGTCGAGGGTTCAAGGGGTAAAAAAAATTTTGCGGCAAGATTCTCAATATATTTAAACATTCCGAGGTGCCCGTTGAAAAGGAAGTGGCTGTTAAAAAAGATGCGGGATATTGATGAGACGTTCAGGCCGTCATCCCTCGACTCCTCGACTCCTCGACCCCTTGAACCCTTTATCATACAACCGGCCAATAACGCATGATCAGCTACCAGCCAATCGCCATTGTGGGCATGGGCGGGGTTTTCCCCGGTGCCCCGGATATTGCCAGTTTCTGGAACAACATTGTTGCCCGGGTGGACGCGATTGCCGAAATCCCTCCCCACCGGTGGGTGGTGCCGCCGGAGCATGTGTACAGCAGGATGTTTGCCGTTGACAAGACCTTTTCAAAGCGGGCCGGCACCATTGATATCAACTTTGATCCCACGGGATTTGAGATCGATTCCGACCTGCTGGTCCGGCTGGACCCGCTTTACCATTACACCCTGACCGCGGCCCGGGAGGCCCTGGGCCGGTGCGCGGTGTCGGCGGTGAGCCGCGAGCGGGCCGGGGTGGTGCTGGCGGCCATCGCCCTTCCCACGGTGGGGTCGGCGGCCCTGGCCAACCGGATTGTGGGCCGGGCCGTGGCCCGCCGTCTTTTTGACGGCCAGGCGTTCGGCGACCCGGATGTCATCGACACGGCCGACCTGATGGCGGCCAGGGTCACCAGCCTGCCGGCCGTGCTGCTGGCAAAGGCCTTTAACTTCGGCGGGTGCGCCTATACCCTGGACGCGGCCTGTTCCTCCTCCCTTTACGCGGTCAAGCTTGCCTGTGACGACCTTCAGGCGGGCCGGGCCGACATGATGGTGGCCGGCGGCGTTTCCCGGCCCGAGGTGCTCTATACCCAGGTGGGCTTTACCCAGCTTCAGGCCCTGTCGAAGTCCGGCGTGTGCGCGCCCTTTGACGCCAGAGCCGACGGCCTGGTGGTGGGCGAAGGGGCAGGGCTGTTCGTGCTCAAGCGGCTGGAGGACGCCGTGGCCGACGGAGACACGATTCTTGGCGTGATAAGGGGCATCGGTCTTTCCAACGACATGGAAGGCAACCTGCTTTCCCCGGAAAGCGAGGGCCAGGTCCGGGCCATGCGCGAGGCCTACCGGCAGGCCGGCTGGGCCGTGGATGACGTGGGATTTATCGAGTGTCACGGCACGGGAACGCCCGTGGGCGACATGGTGGAACTGTCCAGCATGCGGGAACTCTGGAACCAGACCCTCTGGCAGGCGGGCCAGTGCCCCATCGGGTCGATCAAGTCCATGATCGGCCACCTGCTTACCGGCGCCGGCGCCGCCGGCATGGCAAAAGTGCTGCTGGGCTTTGCCAACCGGACGATTCCGCCGGGCGTCAATTTTTCAGCGCCGTCGGCAAAAAGTCCTTTGATCAAAAGTCCCTTCCGGGTTCAGACCGAGCCCGAGCCATGGGTTCCCGTAAAGGAGGGGGCGCCCCTGCGGGCCGCGGTCAGCTCTTTCGGGTTCGGCGGCATCAACGCCCACCTTCTGCTGGAACAGTGGGTGCCGGAAGAGGCGCCGCCCCCGGCCGGCATCACCGCCGTCACCCGGGCCGTGCTCTCCCAGCCCAGCCCTCCACCGATCGCCGTGGTGGGCATGGAGGCCTGTTTCGGCCGGGCCGCCGGCCTGCGCGCCTTTCAGGAGGCCGTGCTCCGGGGCGACTGCCTGTTTGAAAAGCCCGGGCCGGACCGGTGGAAGGGTCTGGGCGACCGGGTTGAGGAATACCTGGGGCACGCGCCGGAGCGGGGGGCGTTTATCGACGAGGTGG
>JBMORB010000163.1:0-2786 GCA_049320925.1 Thermodesulfobacteriota bacterium
GGTGGCCCGGAAAAAAGGCAGCCAGCCATGACACATAAAGCTCCTCCGTCCGGCAACGCGGTTCAGCGAACGGACACACCACAGCCGACAGACAAAAAGAGCAACCCGGATCCGTCCGCAACCCCTGAAGCGGTTTTCATGGCCGATATCGGCCACGATATGCTGTCGTCTCTCAACGGCATTCTGGCCATCACCAACCTGCTGCAGAAGACCCGCCTGGATGTGGAGCAGAACGACTACGTTCGATCCATCCGGCTTTCGATTGATACCCTGCTGGCCACGATCAACGATATTCTTGATTTTTCAAAAGTGACGGCAGGCCTGCTTGCCCTTGAAACCACCACTTTTGACCTGCACGACGCCGTCGAAAGCGCCGCCGACCTTGCCGCCATCGGTATTCAGTCAAAAGACCTGGAAATCGCCGCGCTGATTGACGGTAATGTTCCCCGAAAAGTGGCTGGGGACCCCGTCCGTCTTCGCCAGGTGCTCACCAGCCTGGGTTCTCACGCCGTCCGTTTCACCGATACCGGTGAAGTGGTATTTATAGTAAAACAGGCGACGTCACCGCCTGAAGAACCTTCTGATGAAATCGAAATTGAGTTTGAGATTTCCGATACCGGCACCGGCGCCACCGAAGAAAACTATAAGACACTTCTTTCTTCTCCCGGTCCCGCTGATGTGAACCCCACTCGAAATCGTGGCGGCCTGGGTCTTGCCATTGCCAGGCATCTGATAGAACTCATGGGCGGCAAGATCTCGGTGGAAAGCCAAAAAGGCAAGGGAACCCGATTCCGGTTTACCTGCCGGTTCAAGCCGGCGGCACCGGCCGCTGAGGCCCGCGTGACAACCGTGGGGGAGCTGAACGGCATGCGCTGCCTGGTGGTGGGGGACAACCCCACCAGCCACAAGGTTCTGGACTGGTATATTCACCGTTGGGGCGGGGTCTGCAAGCACTGCGACAACCGGAAGGATGCCGTGCAGTGGATCGAGACATCCTCCCACGGCTTGCCCTTCGAGGTGGTCATCGTTGATTTCCGGCACGGCAACCCCCATAAATACAAGACGATCGCCTCTGCGGTCCGGGAGGATGCCTGCGCCGCCACCATTCCCCTGCTCTGCCTGGTTCCAAGGGAAAAAAGCGGGGAGTCGGCCTTTCTGAGGGATTACGGCTACTACGCCTATCTGACCAAACCCATCGGCCAGGTTCATCTGTATAACGCCCTGACCCTGATCCGGCAAAAACCCGCTTCAGATGCGTGCGCGGCACCGGACCCGGCAGCCGGATCATTCGCTTCTCATCGGGCCTATGTCCTGGTTGTGGACGACAACCCGGTCAACCGGAAAGTGCTGGTGGCCATGCTGGGCCGCCAGAACATCCGCTGTGATGTGGCGGAAAACGGCGAGCAGGCCGTAACCGCGTGCGCCCGGAACCGCTACGACCTGATTTTCATGGATTGCCTTATGCCGGTAATGGACGGATATGAAGCCACCCGGAAAATCCGGGAGATGCACGCGGATGTGCCGATTGTGGCCATCACCGCCGACGTGCTGCCCGAATCACGCGGCCGGTGCCTGGCCGCCGGCATGAACGACTACATCACCAAACCCTTCAACATGCAGGGCCTGCTGGACGCCGCCAACCGGCACCTCAAGG
Organism: Thermodesulfobacteriota bacterium; assembly: GCA_049320925.1. GTDB lineage: Bacteria > Desulfobacterota > Desulfobacteria > Desulfobacterales > Desulfosudaceae > Desulfosudis. Next base: position 1,655 of record JBMORB010000163.1, read on the forward strand.
CAAAATCGTAAGAAATATCGAATATCGAACAGGGAATGTCGAATATCGAAGGAATCGGGCTGCAAGAATTGCCGGCCTTCGGTATGGAATATTCAGATTCTTGCCCAAACCACTTGGCGCACGGGTTCAAAAATTCAAGGGATTGAGGGGCCAGGTGAATTATAACCCGACAAATATCTCTTTTGCCGCGTTCACGGTTTTTTCAATATGGTCGTCGGTGTGAGCCGTGGAAACAAAAATCGCCTCGAACTGGGAGGGGGCCAGAAATATCCCCTTCTCCAGCATGGCCCGGTAGTAGGCTGCAAACCGTTTTAAATCGCTTGTCTTTGCCGTGGCAAAATCGGTCACCGGCCGGTCGGTGAAAAAGAGCCCCAGCATGGCGCCCACGGCATTGACCTGAACCGGCACTCCGGCATCCGCGGCGGCCCGGGCCAGGCCGTCGGCCAGACGCAGGGTTTTGGCCTCCAGCGCGTCATACACACCGGGTTTTTTAAGTTCCGACAGCGTGGCGATACCGGCGGCCATGGCCACCGGGTTGCCCGACAGGGTGCCGGCCTGGTAAACATTGCCCTCGGGCGCGATATGCCTCATGACCCGGCGGCTGCCGCCGTAGGCGCCTACCGGCATGCCGCCGCCGATCACCTTGCCCAGGCAGGTGATGTCCGGCATCACCCCGTACCGTTCCTGGGCGCCGCCGTAAGCCACCCGGAAGCCGCTCATCACCTCGTCAAAGATCAGCAGGCAGCCGTGCTTTTCGGTCTCCTGCCGCAGGGCGGCAAGAAATCCGGGCATGGGGGCCACCATGCCCATGTTGCCCGCCACCGGTTCCACGATCACACAGGCGATCCTGTCTCCCTGTTTTTCCAGGCACGATTTCAGTGCCCCGGCATCATTGTACGGCAACGAAAGGGTATGGCGCACCACGTCGGCCGGAACACCGGGACAGCCGGGAATGCCCTGGGTGGCCACGCCGGACCCCGCATCCACCAGCAGCATGTCGGCATGACCGTGGTAGCAGCCGTCGAACTTGACCAGCCCGTCCCGGCCGGTGACGCCCCGGGCCAGGCGGATGGCGCTCATGGTGGCCTCGGTGCCGGAATTGACCATGCGCACCATTTCAATGGAAGGTACG
>JBMORB010000164.1:0-2773 GCA_049320925.1 Thermodesulfobacteriota bacterium
CCCATGGGACAGACCGAATGGTTCTGGACCCGGGCCAGGTACCAGAGCGGGTTGTCTTTCCCGTCAAAAGACAGCAGATCATAACTGCCTTCCACGGCCCCGATGCAGGAGGTGTAGGGCGCGGCCACGATGTTGGCCCCCATGCCGGCCAGCCGGGTGGACATTTTTCGAAGCTGGTGCCAGGGCGCGATGTTGTCCCACATCAGCCGGTATTTTTCATTCGGCACAGGGAAAACACCGGCTTTCACGTCGGCCTCGGTTTCGTCGGCCAGGATCTTGTAATGGGCGGCCAGTTCCGGCGTGCCCCGGGCAATGAGAAACGGCGCCATCTGAACAAAGGAATCAAACACCGTGATCCCGGAAGGCCGGTGTTCGGCACAGGCCAGAAACCGTTTCCAGTCTACTGTGGCCGCGGCCGTGTAAGCCGCCGCCTCGTAAAATTTATTCTTGTCAAACTTCTGGCCGGAAAGCTTTTCCACCATGCGAATCAGGTCGGCAAACTGGGACAGAATGTATTCCCGGTCCTTTTCCTGCTGGGGCCCGTAGCAGAAGGGCACGTCCAGGATAAAGTGGGGAATGTTCATGGCGCGGCGGTGCACGTCGAACCATTTGACCAGCAGCGAGCAGTTGTTGGTGTTTGAGACCAGCAGGTGGGGCCGGGGCAGCCCCATGGTGGGCGACTCCTTGCAGCCGTCCGAAAAGCAGCCGATGTCGATGCGGGCGTAGGAACAAAGGTCCGCGGAGTATCCCAGGGCTTCTGCCTTCAGGCACTGGGCCGCGCCCACGCCCTTGGCCGCGCACACCGCCGAATGGCTTTCCGGCGCGCAGAACACCACGTTTTCGAATCCCGCAAAAATTTCGGCCGGAACAATGATGGCCCCCCATACCACAAAAGCGCCGGCAGCGGCCCGGGTGTGGATATCCATATAAGTCTTGACCAGAAGTTTAGTCAGGTGTTTTCCGGCTTTGGTTTTTTCGTTAATTTCCATGATCTCCTCCACATGCGCCGTCGATCACCTCTTTAAAAGCCTCCAGCCGGGTCCTGAGGGTTTCCATGCCGATGTTGTCATCCATGGATATTTCAACGGCCAGCACGGCCACGCCCTGATCCTTGAGCCGCCTTTCAAGATACGGAAACTCAAAATACTCATACTCGCAGAACTTCTCCCCCACAAACACAAACCCCTGGGCGCCGGTCCGCGAAACCAGATCCAGAATCGCCTCCACGCGACGGTCGGCCGAGTAAAGCAGCGTGGTGCAGGGGAAATGGTTCCTGTAGAATTGCACATAATAGTCCGCCGCGTCCTGCCACGTGTCAGGCGTGTGGGCGCAGGAACGATACATGAACGCCAGGTCATTGCCCGCCACCACAAAACCGGCCTGGTCCATAATTTCGCAAAACGGCGCCGGCGGCGGCAGAATCCCGCTGACCACCACCCGGACGGGCCCGCCGCCCGCGTCCGGCACCGGCACCGGCCCCGGCCCGGCCAGCGTCGATGCCAGCAGCGCGATCTGCTCGCTGACCTCAAGAAAATTCGCCTTTATCAGAATACGGCAAAAATCGGCAAACCCCATCCGGCCCTGGGCCACCGCCTGTTCCAGTTGCAGACACAGACTTCGCATCCGGCGATACAGAAAAACGCTTTCGGCAAACCGATCTTCGGAAAAGAGTACGCCGTACTGCTTTTCAAGAGAACAAATGAGCGCTTCGATTTCCTTTGTAAGGTAGCCGGAAGCGTCGGCCTGGACCGGGGCGGTCATGGGAATATGCATGCGGAACATGGGCAACGGCGAAGCCCCGGCCAGTGCCCGGCCTTCCCGCAGGATCTCCGGCAGGTTGCGCAGGGTATCCCCGGCGTTGTAAAAAAAGAGGCCGTCGAGCAGGTCCTTACCGTCATTGATGACAAACTGGGTCAGGCGGCGGCAGACGGAACAGGCATAGTTCTGGATATGCCGGTCCGCGTCCGGCGATTGCGGCACGGCATCGGAAAGGCCCCACAGCACCACCGGGGCCAGGCCCATGCTGTGAATCAGCTCCATCGGCGGATAGAGCGGCAGGCACCCGATCACCGGCCGGGGGCCGGCTTTCATTCGTGCCATGGCTTGCAGCGGTGTTTCCATAAAAAGTGTTTCCTTGAAATTAATCTTCCTTGTTTATCCAATCCGATACTTTTCACCCACTCCCCGGGAAACAGGGTTCAAGGATTCAAGGGGCCAAGGGTACAAGGGGTTAAATAAGGTCATCTGTACTGATCCTGTTGTTCACTTGACCCCTTGAACCCTCGAATCCTTGACCCCTCCAAAACAATACTAATCGACTCTTAATGATGATCATCTCTTATGGAACCATATTTTCCGCCTCTGCCAACGCCAGATCCTGGTAGGCGTGGAAGAACCGCTCGCAGAAGTCGTCCCACTGGCCGCAGACGGCAATGGTCTTTTCATCCATGTCAAACAGGTGGGGCGTTTCCAGGATCTCTTCCAGCTCCTTTGCAAAGCCCCGGATCAGGGATTCATCAGCCCCTTTTAAAATTCGGCCCGCAAACTCATTCGGCGGATACCAGTTACGGACCTTCTGAAAGTCCATAAAGAGCTGGGTCAAAAGCACGTTGCGCGGCCCCTCCCACAGTTCGTTGACCATGCCGTCCCGGAACATGCGCGGAAAGCTGGAAAAATCCTCCATCACGCCGTGGCCGCCAAAGGCGCTGATGCCCAGGCGGGACAGGTCGATGGCATCTTTGGCCACGGTGATCTTCTGCAACAGCACCAGTTG
>JBMORB010000165.1:0-2769 GCA_049320925.1 Thermodesulfobacteriota bacterium
GAATGTGGTCCGGACAGTAATCCAGGTCATCGCAACGCTTTCTGAAAGCGGTTATGCTCTTTTCGGCCAGGGGAGCCGCCCGCCACTGGCGCTGGTTTTTGGTGAACAGGGCAAAGGCCCGGGCCCTGATGCGCGAGGCTTCCAGCGGCGCGTTTTCCACGCCGCCGGCGATACTCACATGGGCGCCGACATATTTCAATGGCCAAGGCCTCCTGGGTGCGGAATCGATTTTTCCAATCCTAATCGATTCAGATAACCGTTTGCAACCGGGAAAAGACTCTCCCTGCCGGGCCGAATGGTCCTTGACAATATATTGTACGCCCGTATAGACTCCCACAAACAAGGCCGCCGGTTCGGGGCGAAATCCATATCTGCACGGAGACACACACAATGACGCCCGTTTTCAACGCCCTTAAAATTGTCTGGCTGCTCTTCTGGCTGACTTTCAATACCCTTGTGATCTTCTTTCCCGTTGTTCTGGCCGCCATGCTGGGAAAAACCGGGAACCTGGCCTTTTCCATCACCCGGCTGTGGGCCATGGGTATCCTGTTTGTGACCGGGACCCGCACCAGCGTCCGGGGGCAAGAGAATATTGAGAAAGGGCGGTCGTATATCATTATCTCCAACCACCAGTCCCATTTCGACATTCTGGCCATCGTGGTTCGGCTGGGCATTCAGTACCGGTGGATCATCAAAAGGGAGATCCGCAAAGTCCCCCTGTTCGGCTACGCGCTTCATGCCTCCCGGAACATTTTCATCGACCGGTCCAACCGGGAAAGCGCCATCCGGTCCATCAACGACGGAGTGGACCGCCTGCCGCCGGGTGTGGGCGTGCTTTTTTTTGCCGAAGGGACCCGTTCCCCGGACGGAACCATCCGGGAATTTAAAAAAGGAGGGTTTGTGACGGCCGTGGAAAAGAGGCTGCCCATTCTTCCGGTGACGGTCAACGGCAGCCGCAAGGTACTGCCCAAGCACCGGCTGGTCTACCGGTCCGGAAAAATCGAGGTGGTGGTGGCAAAGCCCATTGAAACCACGGGCTACACACCGGAAACCATTGACGGGCTGGTGGAAAAGACGCGCAACACGATTATCGCGAATTTCAACCCGGACTATCCGGACACAGGCAAATAAAAAGGGTTTAAGGCCGGTACATTAATATTTCAGGAATCGCCATGCCGGGGATGAAAGGCGCGGCGTGTGAAACCGAGAAAAGCGCGATATCCGGTCAGGGGGTCAGGTCAATGGCATATTCGTCGATGAACCGCTCCAGCTGAAGTTTCTGCATGGGGTTCATCTGGTTGAAGCTGACACACAGGGTGCGGATTCTCTTGGAGCCGGACAACTGTCCAACCTCGAAGTCCATCACGGTCTCAAAAGGAATGCGCTCCACCTTGATGCCCTCCCCCGGGATCATGATGGAAAGCTCTTTAACATTATTCAGGAGGTTTTTCTTCTCAACATACTGAACAGCCAAACCCTTCATGCCGATGTCCTTGATCGGCCCCAGCTTGACATGAACCGGCTTGCCCAGCCGCAGAAACGAAGGCTTTACCGCCAGAGCAAGAGCCCCGTCCCTTAAGGCAAACCGTTTCCAGCGGCGTTTATTTTCGGTACGTTCAGGCTTCTTGGCCATGGTTTTATATCCATTCTTGAGAGGAAAATTTAGCCTGCCGCTCCAACCCCTTGATTGTCTTTACAAAGATGACAATAAAAATAGCACGGGGCAACATCCGTGTCAATCCTGCTCTTTTACGGGTATGGACAACCGGGGAAAAATTTGGTGAAATCAATTTAAGGCACTCGTGGCTCATGTTATAAAAAGGTAAACAGTTGAGCGGTTTTTTATCGATCAACCCTGGGGAACACAGCCCAATGAAACCTTCCTTTGCAGTTGTCGGCGGCGGCAGGGTGGGCACGGCTCTTGGCAGCCACCTGGTCCGCGCCGGATACCAGTGCATCGGCGTGGCCTGCGCCACGCCGGCATCGGCGCAGAAAGCAGCGGACATAATCGGCACGGGGGTTGCTTCGGCGGTTCCATGGGAGATAACGCCCGGGGCCGACATCGTGCTGATCACCACGCCGGACACCACCATTGCAAAGGTATGCGAACAGATTGACACTCACAATGGGTTTGCGCCGGGGGGCGTGGTGCTGCATTGCAGCGGCGCCCTGCCCTCAACGATTTTAAAAATATCCCGCACGCCCGACGTTTCAACCGGCTCCATGCATCCGCTGCAGAGCATTGCGGGAAACGATCCCTCAGTCAACCCCTTTAAAGGGATTGTGATGGCCGTGGAAGGCGGCCCGGAAGCCCTGGCCGCGGGCAAAACCATGGCCGCTGACCTGGGCGCCACTCCCTTTATCATCAGGACCGATGCCAAAATGCTTTACCACGCCGCCGCCGTGGTGGCCTCCAACTATCTTGTCGCCCTGTGCGACGCGGCGTTTTCCCTGCTGGAAGCGTCGGGCATCGACCGGAACCATGCATTTGAAACCCTGGGGCCGCTGATCTTCGGAACACTGGAAAACATCCGGACCGTGGGCATTCCCCATGCCCTGACCGGCCCCGTGGCCCGCGGCGACGAGGGCATCATCAATGCACACATTCAGGAAATAAAAAACCGGAAACCCGACCTTTTGCCGGTTTACCGGGCCATGGGACTTCACACCATTAACGTGGCCAGGGCCAAGGGGACCATTACCGAGACCCAGGCCGAGGCGCTAAAAAAAATTCTGACAGCTGAAGGTCCCGTCATGCCGGGCCACGAC
>JBMORB010000166.1:0-2757 GCA_049320925.1 Thermodesulfobacteriota bacterium
GAAAAATTTGTATGATAATAAAAGTTTTGACATATAGATAAAATATGAACTATAATTCGCATTAATCTTTACAAAACCATACACAACGGGAAAATCCATCATCATGAGCGCGGTCAGAATTCCCAGGCAGCAGCGCAGTCTGGAAACCAGGAAAAAAATTGAAAAAGCGGCCCTTGGGCTGTTCTCGCGAAAAGGTATTCACGGCACCAACTCAAAGGAGATCGCCCAAAAGGCCGGGGTCTCCACCGGCAGCTTCTACTCCTATTTCAAAAACAAAAAACAGCTGCTGCTGGAGATCCTGGAAGACTTTCTCAACCAGACCTACGCGGTCATCTGGAAGGACCTGGGCAGTTATACGACGGACGCGCTGACCCGCGACAATATCAGGTCCATCATCACCAATGTATTTGCCGCCTATGACATGGCCCCCCGGTTTCTGAGCCAGACCCATGCCCTGCGCTACTCAGACCCGGACATCAACCGCGTCTATGAACGGGAGCGGCGCCGGGAGGTGGAACAGATCATGGCCCTGATAGAAGCCAACAAGGACCGGCTCAACATTGAGGACCCCTTTGCCACGGCCATCATCGTGCATAATACCGTGGAACACGCGGCCCATACCGCCAAGTTTATCGGCCCGGAAATCGAGGCGTCCCGGCTGATAGAAGCTCTGACCCACATCATCTATGAATTCTTCTCCAGCCGTGCGGCCGGGGGCGGACAATAACTTGCCGGGTATCTTCAAAACACCGGATGTGCCGATCAGGGTCGGGATAAAAAGATCATTCAACGCGTATTCCGTGGAATACCGGGGTGCGCGTTTTTTTTGCGCTGACATTTCGCTGCATCGCTATCGAAATCGGGATCGGGGTCGACCGATTATGTCAGAAGATGTAATGGGGTGTCGATTTCGATACCGATACCGATAGCGATTTCGATAAAAAGTATGTATCCCCTCACTTGCCCCTTGAATCCCTGAACCCTCACCTGTCCCGGTTCAGGTGTTCACTGATCTGTTGCGCCAGGGCTTCCGTAATGCCGGGCAGCGCGGAGAGTTCCTCCATTGATGCTGCGCGGATGCCGTCAACCGTTCCAAACCGGTCCAGCAGCATTTTTTTCCGCCGGGGCCCGATGCCGGGGATGTCGTCCAGTCTGGAATGAAGGGAGATGCGGCCGCGCTCTTTCTGCTGGTAGGCAATGGCAAACCGGTGGGCCTCGTCCCGGATCCGTTCCAGCAGGAAAAGGGCCGGATCCGCCGGACCGAAGTTCACCGGGTTCCGTCTCCCCGGCACATAGACCTTGTCCGCCGTCTCCCCCCTTGCCTCGTCTTTCTTTGAAATGGCGGCCACGGCCATCGTGCCGGCCAGGCCCGCCTCCTGAAGCACGGCCGCGGCAATATTGAGCTGGCCCCGGCCCCCGTCCACCAGCAGCAGATCCACCGGACCGGCGGCATCGTCATTGGCGGCAAACCGCCGCGACAGCACCTGCTTCATGGCCGCGTAGTCATCCGCCGCCGGCACATCGGCCAGCCGGTAACGGCGCCAGGCCGACGGCTCAGGCTCTCCGCCGGCAAACACCACCACGGCGGCCACGGTTCCGGTTCCGGAAAGGTGGGAGTTATCCACGCACGCGATGCGGACCGGCGGACCGGCAAGACCCAGCTTCCGGGCCAGCCGCTCCAGGGCCTGCTGATGACGCCTTGTTCCCAGGGTGGCGGCGGTCAACTCTTTTTGCGCGTTCTCCCGGGCCATTTTTATCAGCAGAAATTTTTCTCCCCTTCTGGGGACCGCCAGGTTGACCCGTTTTTCCGCCAGGGTCCGCAGGTGCTCAACAATCCATGGCCCGCCGAAAGGGGCCCCGTCGGTGAGCACCTCGTCCGGTACCCGGCCCGGCTCGCTGTAATACTGGACCATGAAGGTGGCCAGAATTTCGCTCACCGGCGACAGCAACTCCTCGAAGTGGAAGTACCGGGTGCCTGAAAGCACACCCTTTCTCACCTGGAGCAGGGCCACCACGGACCGCCGGCCGTCCTCGGCAACGGCGATCACGTCCCGGTCCGCGAAATCAGGGGTCACCACCACCTGCTTTTCGATCACCTTTTCAATGGCAAACAGCCGGTCCCGCAGCCGGGCCGCCTTCTCGAATTCCTGGTTGTCCGCGGCCTGTTTCATCCGGCCCCGGATTTCCGCCACCAGTTCCGACGTTCGGCCCTTGAGAAAAAGAGATGTTTCACGAATTGCCTCGGCATAATCGCTTTCCGGCACGTCGTAAAAACAGGGGCCCGGGCACAGGTCCATCTGAAAATTGATGCAGGGCCGGGACCTTTTTTGAAACACCTTGCCTCTGCACTTGCGCAGCCGGAAGGCTTTGTCCACCACTTTGAGAGTTTCGCGCACGGCCCGGGCCGATGAAAAGGGGCCAAAATACAGTGCGCCGTCCGGCCGGGTCTTACGCACGATTTCCAGTGCCGGATAGGGCTGCCGGGGATCGATGCGAAGCGACGGATACCGTTTGTCGTCCTTTAACAACACGTTGTACCGGGGTTTGTGACGCCGGATCAGAGAGGCTTCCAGAATCAGGGCCTCGTTTTCCGTGGCCGTGAGAATGGTGTCAAAGTTGGCCACGCGCGCCATCAGCATCCCGGTCTTGATATCAAGCCGTTCCTTTTTGACAAAATATGAAGACAGTCGCTTTTTCAGGTTAAAGGCCTTGCCCACGTAGATAACCGTGCCGGCAGCGTCCTTCATCAGGTAAACC
>JBMORB010000167.1:0-2746 GCA_049320925.1 Thermodesulfobacteriota bacterium
AGAGGAAAAAAGACTTGGCCACCTGCTGGGTGATGGTGCTGCCGCCCTGGACAATGGCACCCGCCTCCAGGTTTTTGACAAACGCCCGGGTTACACTCATCAGGTCAACGCCGGTATGCTGGAAAAAACGGGCGTCCTCGGCGGCCACAAAGGCGTTGACCAGCATCGGCGGTATCTGGGACAGCGGCGCCACGATCCGCCGCTCCCGGTAGAACTCCGCGATCTTCTGATGGTCACTCGCGTAAAGCGTGGTAATGGTCGGCGGACGGTAGTCGGCCAGGGTAAATATCTGGGGGAGATCCCGGCTGACCTGGTAATAGAACACTCCACCCGCGGCGACCGCCACGGTACCGCCGATCAGGCAGATCCAGAACACCAGTTTAAGCAATATGTTAAACGCCAGTTTCATTTTATCAGCTGTTACCGCATCCGCTTCAGCGGTATCCTTCTTGTTTCAATAAAGCCGGCCTGCGCCGGCTGGCCGAACCGTCCCTGCAGCCCCGGCCATCATCCTGTCGGGGTCTGGATATTAACGGAATATATGTGGTTTGTCACGCCTAACCCGGACATTTCATGAAATTTTTTGATATTGGTTGATTTTTATAGAAGATACCGCTTGTTAAAATGAATTTCAGGCGTTTTTAAAAAATACAAACTGCCATGAACAACTTGAGGCATTTTTTGTCGATTTTATGTCGAAAATTTCACCCTTCGGGCGAATCGCCTTGCATCTTGCGGCCCAATCAACTCGTGAAATATCCGGGCTAAACCTGACAACCGTCAGAAACCTTTTACGACAGACGGGTGGCGTGCAGCGGCGGTATCCGGTCGCGCCAGGGAGCGGCCTGTTCCAGCTGGCCGGCCAGCCGGAAGAGAAGCGCTTCGCCGCCGGACGGCGCCACGAACTGGCATCCGCAGGGAAGCCCGTTGGCGCTCCAGTGCAGGGGAACCGACATGGCGGGCAGCCCGCACAGGTTGGCCAGCTGGGTGAAGGGGGTCAGGGCCAGGCTTCGGTACCCGGTCTTTTCCACCATTCCCGAGGCGATGAGCAGTTTTTCCAGGCCCAGGGCGTGAATCACCGCGGAACCGGCCCGCTCAAAAAAGGAAAGCCGGTTGGCGCCGATGACCGGCGGCAACTGGGCCGTGGTGGGGATTAAATACAGATCGTATTCGGCAAAAAACCGGGCCATGGCCCGGGCCGCCCGGTTCCACTGGCGCTTGGCGCTCACAAAGTCACAGGCGGAAAACGTTTTACCCAGACGGCCCAGGGTCCATGTCAGGGCCTCCACATCCTTTCGGGTGGCCCGGCGGTTTAAGTCTTTTTCCATCTGCTCGATGTCGGCCGCCACCTCGCCGTAATACATCACAAAATAACTGCGGGCCAGGGCCGGTCCGTCCACGGCCGGCGCCTTTTCTTCCACCGCGTGGCCCAGGTCGGCCAGGAGCCGGGCCGCGGCGTGAACGGCCTTTACGCATTCTTCATGCACCGGCATGCCGATGGGCGACCCGGTGGAGAAACCGATTTTCAGTTTTCCCGGTTCCGTTTTCACCTCTTCCAGGTAAGGCCTCGCAGGGCCGGCTATAATATAAGGATCCCCCGGCGCCGGTCCGCAAATGGCGTCCAGCATGGCGGCGCTGTCACGCACCGACTTTGCCAGCACGTGCTCCTGGGCCGCGCCCTGCCAGAATTCGCCGTGGTCCGGGCCGTTGGGAACCCGTCCACGGCCGGGCTTGAGGCCGAACAATCCGCACCAGGCCGAAGGGATCCGGATGGAACCGCCGCCGTCTCCGCCCGAAGCCATGGGCACCATACCCGATGCCACGGCCGCGGCCGATCCGCCGCTGGAGCCGCCCGGCGACCTTTCCGTATCCCATGGGTTGCGGGTGGGACCGTGAAGTTCCGGTTCGGTGACGCCCAGCAGGCCGAACTCCGGCGTGTTGGTCTTCCCCAGAACGACCAGGCCCGCTTTTTTATAGCGCTGAACCAGCTCGCTGTCGTGATCGGGAATAAAATTACGGTAGCCCCGGCAACCTTGCGTGAAGGGCTCGCCGGCATAAGCGGCCAGCAGATCCTTGAGCAAAAAAGGCACCCCGGTAAAAGGGCCTTCGGGTAAGGGGCTCCGGGCTGCCTGCCGGGCCTTGTCGAACATCGTGTGGATCACCGCGTTGATTTTCGGATTGACGGCCTCGATCCGGGCGATGGCCGCGTCGCACAGTTCCAGCGGCGTAACCTCTTTGCCGCGAACCAGCCCCGCCAGCCCCGTGGCGTCATATTGATCATAATCGAAAAAACCCTGCATGGCTGCTCCCTTTTTACCAAAACCCGCTTCTTCATCATGCCGGTTGCCGCGAAACCGAACCGGCTGGCCGGCAGAAATAACCCCGGTATCTGAGGCCCCCGCATGGAAGCCACCCCGGGCGGTCCCTTTATCATGTGTGGACGCCGGTAAAATGTCAAGCCCGGCCGATCCGCGTCCCATCCGGTTCTTGAACATCGGCGCGATCCATGATACGGTAGACCGCAATTCCTGACCCTATCCGAATACAGGCACAGCACCCATGATAACCGTTCAAATGAAAAAGGGGTTCTGTCTCAACATGACCGGCGCGCCGGAAACCACCGTTGAAACGGTGACCGGGCTTGACCGGATAGGCGTGGTGCCTGAGCGCATTCCTTACATCAAACCGAAGCTGCATGTGTCCGAAGGTGACCGGGTCAGCCGTGGATCGGTGCTTTTTGTGGACA
>JBMORB010000168.1:0-2745 GCA_049320925.1 Thermodesulfobacteriota bacterium
ACATCCTGGCCGATATTCAGGAAAGTCTTTACCGGCGGGCGCTTGAGTTTCGCAAGACCCATACCGTTCCCATCAGCGACCGGAAGACCTTTTATGACTTTTTCACGCCTGAAAACGCCGAAGAACCGGAAATCCACGGCGGGTTTGCCCTGTCTCCCTGGTGCGGGGACCCGGCCTGCGAGGCGACGGTCAAGGAGGATCTTGCCGTGACTATCCGTTGTCTTCCCCACGACGAAGCGTTGCGGAGGCCGTCTTCGGGAACCTGTGTCTGCTGCGGGAAGGAAGGCAAGGGCCGGGCCGTGTTTGCCAAGGCGTATTAATATTTGCCCTGATTTGCAAGTTTTCCAGGTTATCAGACAGGGAAATAGGGCTATTGCCTGTCATCGAAATCGGGATCTCTATCGAAATCGATAAGCCCGGACTGCTTCGATACCGATTTCGATTTGGACAAGAGGCAAGGTCTCTTTAGGAATCATTTTCCGTCCCATGATACGCATCAACGACATCATCGACACGCTGACTGAAACCAATCCGGAGGCGGACACCGGTATTGTGGAGCGGGCCTACATCTATTCCGCCAAGGTGCACGAGGGTCAGGTGAGACTTTCCGGCGAGCCCTATCTTTCCCATCCCCTGGAGGTGGCCGGCATTCTGGCTTCCATGCGGCTGGACAGCTTGTGCGTGGCGGCCGGCCTGCTCCACGATGTGCTGGAAGACACCAACGCCACGGAACAGGATATCGGCGAACTGTTCGGCGACGAAGTGCTTCACATTGTCAGGGGCCTGACCAAGATCAGCGCGCTGCCCTACAGCAGCGACCAGGACCGTCAGGCCGAAAGCATCCGCAAGATGATCCTGGCCATGGCCGACGACCTGCGCGTGATCCTGATCAAGCTGGTGGACCGGCTGCACAACATGCGTACCCTGAAATACCACAAGGAGGCCAAACAGAAAAAAATCGCCCAGGAAACCCTGGATATTTACGCGCCCATCGCCCTGCGTCTGGGCATCTACTGGATCAAGAACGAACTGGAGGACATGGCCTTCCAGGTGCTTTATCCCGAAGAGAACGCCTTTCTGGCCAGCCGGATCCGCACCGACGACGTGGAGCGGGAAAAATATATCGAGACCGTCCGGGACCACATAAAGGAAAAGCTGGCGGGAAACAACCTCACGGCCGAGGTGGTGGGGCGTCACAAGCATTTTTACAGCATCTTTCAGAAGATGAAAAAACAGAACCTGGCGTTAAGCGAGGTCTACGACATCATCGCCTTCCGCATCATCCTGGACACCGTTCCCCAGTGTTACGAGGCCCTGGGTATTATTCATTCCATGTGGAAGCCCATTGCCAAGAAGTTCAAGGACTATATCGCGGTGCCCAAGCCCAACATGTATCAGTCCCTGCATACCACGGTGTTCGGTCCCTTTGGCGAGCGGGTGGAAATCCAGATTCGCACGAGGGAGATGGACCGGGTGGCCAAGTCCGGCGTGGCGGCCCACTGGAGTTACAAGGAAGGCAAGATGGCTCAGGGCAAGGACGGCAAGGCCTATGCCTGGATTCAGAACCTGGTGGAAACCCAGAAGGAAGCGGAAACGCCCGGCGAGTTCCTTGAAAACGTCCGGCTGGACCTGTTTTCCGACGAGGTTCATGTTTTCACCCCGGAAGGCGCGGTCCGCTCCCTGGTCCGGGGGGCCACGCCCGTGGACTTTGCCTACCTGATTCACACCGATGTAGGCCACCAGTGCGTGGGCGCCAAGGTCAACGGCAAGATGGTGCCGCTGTCCCACGTGCTGGGCACCGGCGACATCGTGGAAATCATCACTTCTTCGAAAAGCAGGCCCAGCGCTGACTGGCTGAACTTTGTCAAGACCACCAAGGCCCGCTCCAGAATCCGGCAGTGGATCAAGAACGAGGAAAAGGAACGAAGCCTCCAGCTGGGCCGGGAAATGTGCGAAAAGATGTTCCGCCGGTTCCGCCTCAATTTCAGCGAACTGCTTCATACCGAGGAGATGGAGAAGCTGCCCGCCGCTTTCGGTTTCAAGACCGTGGAAAACCTGCTGGAGCACGTGGGATACGGCAAGGTCACCCCCCGGCAGCTGTTGCAGAAGTATCTGGCCACGGGAGGGGAAACGCCGGCCCAGGACACCGCCTCATTTTTAGACAAGCTCATCGGCAAGGTGCGGAAAAAGCGCCCGGCCGAGGGGGTGATCGTCAGCGGAATGGACGACGTGCTGGTTAAGTTCGCCAAGTGCTGCCAGCCGGTTCCCGGCGATCCCATCATCGGATTTATCACCCGGGGCACCGGCGTGGCCGTTCACCGGGCCAATTGCGTGAACGTGCTCAAAGAATCCCCCGAACGCCGGATCGCCGTGCAGTGGGCCGCGGACAAGTCGGCCGCGTACCCGGTGCAGATCGCCATCCGCTCCCATGACCGGCTGGGCCTGCTGGCCGAAATCGCCTCGGTGATCAGCAAGAGCGGCGCCAACATCACCAGCGCCCACACGGAAACCAAGGAAGGCGGACTGGTGGAGACCTATTTTACGCTTCTGGTGAATGGGACCGACCAGTTAAACGCGTTGATCGTGGCCATCAAAAAGCTCAAGGCGGTGTTCGACGTCAAACGGACGGGCACTTGACCCCCGGAAAGCGGGGGCGGGTCGATGGACAAGGGCGGGGCCTTCTCTGATTCAACAGGCCGGAAAAAAGAAAGCCGGCAGGTCCAAATAGGGGGAGGGGGGGGAGGA
>JBMORB010000169.1:0-2741 GCA_049320925.1 Thermodesulfobacteriota bacterium
AGTACCAGCGGGAAAAGTATTCGTACTGTTCTTTCTCCAGGCGGTTGATTTTCGTGTAGCCCCGGGCACCCTTCATTTTCTTATAGTAATGATCCTTCTCCTCATGGGATTTTGCCTGGTTCATGAAAACCATGTTTTCAAAAAAATCCCGCTCCTGTTTCTTGAGCCCGAATCCCCTGGTGATCTTGGCCACGCTCTCGTTGGACAGGTTGCGCTGCCCGTTGATCACCAGTTGAAGAAAATTGGGGGATTTGAATCCGGCCAGCCGCGAGAAGGCCCGGTAGGAAAAACCGGGGTTCTTCTGCTTTCTATAAGCCACCATCTCCTTCAGGAACTGACGATAGTCAAGGTAGTTGTATACCGTCGGACGCTCCATCATGACCTCACTCCCGCGTTCTTTTCCCGTCATGTTGAACTGCCTTTCGATACCGGGTCGGTGTAAACTCTCCGTGGTGATCTTTATAAAACCGCCGCTGGCCGATTGCAACTGCGATTCATTGTTTATGACGACAAATTGTATTCTCCAGTATTCATATATGTTGCCGATTATGAAAATTTATAATATTATTTTAATTAGTTGTAATAATAAACAGTCAGATAAAATTCAGAATTCAAAATATTGCAGTTTACATGCTTCCGGGTGACGTGCCAGTGAGCCGCGTAGGGTGAATTCAGGATTGCTTCGTCGTTACACGGCGCAATGACGCCCGTGCCAGGTGGCGGAAGCCGCGGCATTCACCTCAATGGCGTTGTTCCGGGTACGAGTTTACTTTCACCGGCGGCAATGCTATGGTCTCGCCCATCGACGAGCATCACGGTGAAGCGGCATGATAAAAGCGGTCAATATTTCAAAGTCATTCGGCGCCGAGGCCCTTCTGGATGATATCAGCTTTGATATCAACAAAGGGGAACGGGTGGGCCTGGTGGGCCGGAACGGCCACGGCAAAACGACCCTGCTGCGTATTCTGGCCGGCAAAGAGGCACCGGACAGCGGCGCCATTGCCGTGCCCAGGGGGTACCGCATCGGCTACGTGACCCAGCATATCCATTTCACGCAGCCCACGGTCCTGGAGGAGGCCTGCACCGGCCTGCCCCGGGCGCATGCCCACGACACGTGGCGGGCCGAAAAGATCCTGTCCGGCCTGGGGTTTTCCAAAACCGACATGAACCGGGACCCGGCCGACTTTTCCGGCGGCTACCAGGTGCGGCTCAACCTCACCAAGGTAATCTGCGCCGAGCCGGACCTGCTTTTGCTCGACGAGCCCACCAACTACCTTGACATTGTGTCCATCCGCTGGCTTTCTTCGTTTCTGCGCCAGTGGCCCGGAGAGGTGCTGCTGATCACGCATGACCGCTCCTTCATGGACGGAGTGATCACCCATACGCTGGGCATTCACCGCAAAAAAATCCGCAAGATGACCGGCGCCACGGACAAATATTACGACCAGATCTTAAAAGAGGAAGAGATCCACGAAAAGACCCGGATCAACGAGGAAAAAAAGCGGAAAGAGGCCGAGCTGTTCATCTCCCGGTTCCGGGCCAAGGCAAGGCTGGCCGGACTGGTCCAGTCCCGCATCAAGACCCTGGAAAAGCAGGAGGTCAAGGACCCGCTGGAAAAGATCAAGACCCTGGATTTTTCCTTCAGCCACGCCCCCACGCCGGCCAAGATGGTGCTTCAGGCGGAAAACCTTGGTTTCGGTTATGCCGGCGGCCCGCCCCTGGTCGACGGCCTGAACTTTGCCGTCAACCGGAACGACCGCATCTGCGTCATCGGCAAGAACGGCCGGGGCAAGACCACGCTGCTGCGCCTGATCGCCGGGGACCTGACGCCGGACAGGGGCCGCGTCTCCTCCCACCCGGCCACGAAAATCGGCTATTTCGCCCAGACCAACAAAATGGACCTCAACGATTCCCTCACCGTGGAAGAAGAGATCATGAACGCCGGGTGCAAGCGCCAGCAGGCCCGGAATATCTGCGGCCTGATGATGTTCGAGGGCGACCAGGCCCTGAAGCCCGTTGGCGTGCTCTCCGGCGGGGAAAAGAGCCGGGTGCTGCTGGGCAAAATCCTTGCGGCCCCCTCCAACCTGCTGCTGCTCGACGAGCCCACCAACCACCTGGACATGGAGTCATGCGACGCCTTTCTGGACGCGGTCAATGAATTTCCCGGCGCGGTGATCATCGTCACCCACAACGAAATGTTTCTGCACACCCTGGCCAACCGGCTCATCGTTTTCCAGGCCGGTGGAGCCTCCCTGTTTGAGGGCACTTACCAGGATTTTCTCGACCGGGTGGGCTGGGAAGAAGAATCATCGAGGGCCGGCGGCCGCCGGGCCGACCGGTCCAGGGAAGATGGACTTTCCAAAAAGGACCTGCGCAAGCAGAAGGCCGACCAGCTGGCCCGGCGCGCGGCACTGATCGGCCCTCTCAAAAAGCGGATGGCAGAGGTGGAGAAAGCCATTGAAAAGGGCGAGGCCGCCATCGACCGGCTCAACACCGACATGGTGACCGCCTCCCATGCCGGAGACCGGGACGCCATTGCCAGGTTCTCCAGAGAATATCATGAAACATCTGAAAAGGTGAACCGGCTCTACGACGAGCTGGACACCCTGACCACCGACCTGGAGAAAAAAAGCCGCGAGCTTGACATCCAGGATTCATGATTTTATATTGTGCCATCTTTTACACAGGCATATTCATTTCCTTCGTTTCCCGTTCAATTCCAGGATCAACTCAGGATCATG
>JBMORB010000170.1:0-20556 GCA_049320925.1 Thermodesulfobacteriota bacterium
GTCCAGCATGTCCAGCTTGTGGGCGAACTCGTGATAAATCACGTTGTGCCCCCGTTCGGGATGCCGGCTCCCCTGCAGGGCGGCGTCCCAGATGATGATGACCGGCCCCTGCATAAAGGCCTGACCGATGATCGGATGGCCGGGCTCCACCGGCTCCGGCATGGTTTCAAAAAAACCCGGCCGGCGGGGCGGCGGCACCACCGTGGAGGGATAAACGATGATAGTCTGGACATTCCGGTAGTAGTTGTGCTCAAGCCCCAGCAGCAGCAGGCATGCCTGGGCCGAAATGGTGACCCGTATTTCATCGGTCAACGCCAGGCCGCCGGCGCCTTCCCAGTGCTTTTCGGCGACAAAAACCTGGACCAGGCCCCTTAGTTTTGCCTGCTCTTTCGCATTCAGCATGCAGTAATGGGCCACGTTGCGCCGGACAATATCTTCCCATGCATCGGGAAACGGCGCTGCGGCCAGTTTTGCCCGTCGGCGGCTGGCAACCCATTGGAACAATTGGCCCTCTTTTCTGCATCGCCGGGCAGTCGCGGCCACGCCCCATGATGGCGCGCAAAATGTTATGCCGGAACCCTCGGCAACAACACTATATCGATGCTGAAACCGGCCTGTCAAGACAGCGGGTACCGCCGGGTAAAACCGCCCTTTCCTCACGCGGCCGGACGGGGCATGAGGTGTCGGGGCTTGACCAAACGCTTCCGGTCCCGTACAATTTCATCAAGTCATCACCCATATTCCACCATTTATTCGGAGTGTCCCATGACGGACCGTATCAACCGCCTGAAAAAGGCCGTCCAGGAGGCCGTACCCGGCGTCTGCCCGGAACGGGCCCTGCTGTGGACCCAATACTTCAAAAACAGCGCCAACCGCAAAAAGCCCGCGGCGATCCGGATTGCCGAGGCGGTAAGCCATGTGCTGGAAAACAAGAGCATCCGCATTTATCCGGATGAAATCCTCGCGGGCAATTACACATCGCGCCGCGTGGGCGGCATTATCTATCCGGAATCCCACGGCATCAGCGTGCTGATGGAAATTTTCAGGTTTCACAGGCGGTCTCTCAACCCCCTGGAAACCCTTCCGTCCCATCGCTGGAAGCTGGCCGCCATCCTTCCCTTCTGGCTGAACCGAAACATCATCCGCAAGGCCTTCCCCACGGTCAAACAGCAACTGGCCTTTACCGTGGGCCAGCTCACGGCCAAAGAATACCAGATATATGAAACCGGCGGCATTTCCCACCTGACGCCCAACCATGAAAAACTGCTGGCCGTGGGCCTGGAGGGATTTTTAAAAGAAATAGAGGCCCATGAGTCAAAGGCGGCCACGCCGGAACAGCGCCACTTCTACCAGGCAACCGGAATCGCGGCCCGCGGTCTGATCGGCTTCGCCGAACGTTACGCGGCCCTGGCCCGGGAAATGGCCGGGAATGAACCTGACCCCGGCCGAAAAGCCGACCTCAAGCGCATCGCCGACGCCTGCCAAAGGGTCCCCCGCCTTGGGGCCAACACCTTTTTCGAGGCGGTCCAGGCCATGCTGCTGACCCATATCTCCCTGTTCCAGGAGAGCCTGGGCGAAAGCCTGTGCGTGGGCCGCATGGACCAGATCCTGTGGCCCTACTACCAGAAAGACCTGTCCGAAGGCCGCCTGACCCGGGAACGGGCCAAGGAGATACTGGGGGCCTTCTGCATCAAGCTCAGCGAGACCGTGCCCGTCTACCCGGAGATTCTGGCCAAGACCCTGGGGGGCCTGACCAGCTACCAGGTGGTCACCTCCGGCGGCGTGGACAGGGAAGGGGCCGACGCCACCAACGAACTCAGTTATATATTGCTGGAACTCATGGACGAGCTGCGCATGCGCCAGCCCAATTCCCACGTGCGCATTCATAAAAACACGCCAGAAGCCTTTTACGACAAGGTGGTGGAAGTGACCACGGGAAAGGGCAGCGCGCCGGCCCTGTACAATGACGAGACCATCATCGCCGCCATGCTCAAGGCGGGCTACACCCTGGCCGACGCCCGCAACTACGTGGCCATCGGCTGCGTGGAGCCCACCTCCCAGGGCAAGACCCTGGGCTCCACCGACGCGGCCATCATCAACATGCCCCTGGCCATGGAACTGGCCTTAAACGAGGGCCGACGGTTCGGCTCCCGCCGGCGCACCGGCGCGAAAACCATGGCGGTTTCGCAAATGAAAACCATGGCGGATGTAACGGACGCCTACCGGACCCAGCTCCGGCACCAGCTGGGCAAACTCAAAAGCGACCTTCAGGCCATTGAAAAGGCCCATGCCGCCTTTCATCCCACGCCGCTCACCAGCATGCTGATCGACGGCTGCCTGGACAAGGGAAAGTGCTCCACGGCCGGGGGCGCGGTCTACAACTTTTCCGGCATTCAGGGAGTGGGGGTCTCCACGGTGGGCGATTCGCTTTACGCCGTTGAAAAGACGGTGTTTGCCGACCGTACCATGAGCCTTGTCGAACTGGTGGACCACCTGAAAAACGACCTTGCCGACGAGGCCGTTCGATCAAGGCTTCGCCGCCTTGAAAAATTCGGGAACGACCGTGCCGAGGCGGACCAGTGGACCCGGTTCGTGATGGACGACTATGCCGACGCCATGGCCGAAATGGGCCAGACCACCCGGGGGGGCCGGTACAACGCGGGACTTTATTCCAACACCACCCACATCCATTTCGCGCACTTTGTGGGGGCCCTGCCCAACGGCCGCCGGCGGGGCGAACCCTTTGCCTCGGGCATTGCCCCGGAAAACGGCATGGACCGGCGGGGCCCCACGGCCCTGGTCAATTCCATGAACCGGCTCGACTTTACCCGCATGGCCAACGGCATCAACTTCAACATCAAGTTCAACGCCCTGAATATGACGGACGATGCCGGGAAAAACGCCCTGGGCAGTATTTTCCGGGTCTATTTCAACCGGGGCGGCATGCAGGTCCAGGCCAACATGCTTGACCCTAAAATGCTGATGGAGGCCCGGGACAACCCTTCCCTTCACCCTCACCTGCTGGTGCGGGTTTCCGGGTATTCGGCCTATTTTAACGATCTTTCCCCTGAAATGAAGGACGAGATCATTGCCCGGAGTTTTATTGCGGCTTAGCCCGGATATGTCATGAAACATCCGGGTCCACTGTTGTTCCAAAACGGTTTTAACCCTGGCGCCACATCTTTTGGTTTGTTTATCCAACTCGACATCGCTATCGGGATCGGTATCGGTATCGGAAATCCTTTTTGACTGGACCCCGGATCGGGGTCCGGGGCGACGGCAGGGATTGCTTCGTCGCTGGCGCTCCTCGCAATGACGCGCTGTGCGGCGGTTCGCAATGACCCGGAGAGAAAATTCGATCCCGATTTCGATACCGATCCCGATAGCGATTTCGATTTGGATGGAGTCCTTCTTCGTCTGTTACTGAACAACCGGACATAAACGAACCACACCCCGCCCATTGCAGCGCAGCCGAGCGCGGGCGGTTTTTTCGGCAAAAAGCGGGCAGGCTGTTTGAGCCCACCGCAGGTGGGCGAGTTCCTGACCGCGGCTGAAAAAAACGTTTGCGCGAGGGAAGCCACGCCTGTGGCGTGGCCAAGCCAGAGGCCAAGCTGCGGGGGCGCGGTTCTTTTGGTACTTTTCTTGCCGCCAAGAAAAAGTACGCGGAAAAACAGGGAAGGTATGAAAATCAATTTTACACTGGATTGCCCAATCAAGTTGGGCAATGACAAAAAAAGAAAGCCCGGCGGCACATACAGATTCGATACCGATCCCGATAGCGATCCCGATTTGGATGGGCCGGGGATTACCCCAAAAAAATCACGGGCAACCTTCGGTTCGCCCGTGGCACCCGTTGATGGTCGGCCGCACTGGACCCCGGATCGGGGTCCGGGGCGACGGCAGGGATTATTTCGCCTGAGGCTCGCTCCTGGTGCAACAACAAAGCCCTTCAGAGTTGGAATCTGATTGCAATCTTTTTGCAGTTGACCCTGTCTGTTTTTTTTACAGACTGCCAAATATTCCGATACTCCCGTGCCGCCGAAAACGGCCCCCGGTCCGCCGCCTGAAAAAATATTTCATTATCAGGCAGTTATAAATACACTTCTCCTGTCCGCATTCTGGCAGAAATATTGCATTGCTCCAGGCCAGACGCCTTTTTATTGGGAGCGTGCCATGCGGATTCAGGCCATACATTCCATGCGGTTCAAGCTGATCGTCAATTTTCTGGTGGTCTGCTTCCTGGTGGGCGGCACCTCCCTTTTTATCGGCGGCCAGTTGCTTTACAACGCCGTTGTCCGTGAGGCCCAGAGCCAGGTGCGGCTGGCCTTAAACGCCACCCGGGACGTGTATGACACCCAGACCCGGTACGTCAACGTGGCCCTGAACATCACTTCCCTGGGGTCGGGGTTCCGCTCCGCCTTTTTCAAGCGCGACATTCCGGACTTAAGATCCCGCCTGGAACGGCTGAAACAATACGCCGGCCTGGATTTTGTGGGCCTGGTCACCGGCGACGGGCATTTGCTGTGCCGCACCGGGCCCAACGCCGTGCCGGTTCCGAACGGTCCCGATCCGCCGGTGGACAACACCATTGCCCGATATGCCACAAACCACAGGGAGGCGGTGGCGGGAACGGTGGTGGTCTCCAGGGAGTCTCTTCTTCTTGAGAACCCGGCTCTGGCTGAACGGATTCAATTTTATTCCACCGGGCCCGAAGGACGGGAACCGGCATGTCTGGCCATTGCCGCGGCAGTGCCCGTCTTTGAAAACAGCCAGACAGGCGATCCTGCCGGCGCCCTCTACGGCGGCATCGTGTTAAACCAGAGCTCCGACCTGGTGGACATGGCCCGAAGGTCCTTTTTCCTCGATGAGCTGCAACAGAAGGCCGACACGCCTACCGTCACCCTTTTCTTCGACGCGGTGCGCGTCGCGACCAACATGACCGATGCCAAAGGCATGCGGCTCATCGGCACATCCGCACCGGAAAAAGTCCGGCAGGAAGTGCTGGTGCTGGGAAAACAGATCGCCACGCGCATTCGGCTGGCCGACGAATGGCACATGGCAGCCTATCAGCCCATTGAGGACATTCTGGGCCGGCGGGTGGGCATGATGGGCATCGCCGTGCCGGAGTCAACGTATACCGGCGTTCAAAAGAAAATCTTCGTCATCTTTGTGCTGGCCACCTGCATCGGCGCCGGCATCGCCATTCTCATGGGCTACCTGCTGGCCCGCCAGATCATGAAACCGGTGCACCGGCTGATCCGGGCCAGCCAGGAGGTGTCGGAGGGAAGCCTGTCCCCGGACATCGGCGCCATCTCCAGGGACCCGGAAATCGCCATTCTGCAGAAGACCTTCGGGCACATGGTGGAAAGCATGAAGCGGCGGCGCCTGGAAAGCCAGGACAAGATATTCCAGTCGGAAAAACAGGCCAGCGTGGGCCGCCTGGCCGCCGGCGTGGCCCATGAGATCAACAACCCGCTCACCGGGGTTCTGACCTACACCCACATGCTGCTGCGCCGCAATGACCTGGCCGATGATATCCGGTCCGACCTGAAGGTCATCGCCGAATCCACCGAACGGGTGAGAAAGATCGTCAAGGGCCTGCTGGACTTTTCCCGCCAGACCCGGCTGGACCCGGAGCCCACGGAAATCAACCGCCTCATCGAGGCCACCATCAAGCTGATCGAGAACCAGGCCCTGATCAAGGGCGTGGTCATCAACTTCCGGCCGGGCGAAAACATCCCCATGCTGGTCATCGACCGCAGCCAGATGCAGAGCGTGCTGCTGAACATGATCATCAACGCCCTGGACGCCTCGGCGCCGTCGGACACGATCGAGATCGCCACGGCCATGGCCCGGTCGGCCGGCGCCCCCCATCAGAACGGCGTGGAGATCACCATCGCCGACACGGGCTGCGGCATTCCGCCGGAAAACATGGACAAGCTCTTTGACCCCTTCTTCTCCACCAAGGAGGTGGGCAAGGGGACCGGCCTAGGACTTTCGGTCTCCTTCGGTATCGTCAAGGAGCACAATGGCAACATCCGGGTACAGAGCGAGGTGGGCGCGGGTTCCACCTTCTTCATCTGGCTGCCCGTTGAAAAGACAGGACAGGAAAAATGAACATACTGGTGGTGGATGACGAAGGCATTGTGCTGGAAAGCTGCAACCGGGTACTCAGGCCCGAAGGGTTTTCCGTGCAGCTGGCCGCGTCGGCGGACGAGGCCCTGGCCATTATCGAGGGGCAGCCGCCGGCCCTGCTGATCATCGATGTAAAGATGCCCGTCCACGACGGCCTTTACATCATGAAAGAGTTAAACCGCCGTCAACTGCGCGTGCCGGTCATTCTGATGAGCGGGTTCAGCACCAGGGAAACTATCGAAGAATCCTATAAAATGGGGGCCATGATGTTTCTGGCCAAACCTTTTACGCCGGACGAACTGCTGGGCGCGGTGCGCCGGGTGATTGAGGAGGCATCTGATGAAAAAGAAAAAAGCCCTGGTCATTGATGACGAACAGATTGTGTTAGACAGCGTGCAAAAAATCCTGGCCGCCGAACAGTACGAGGTGGACACGGCCGGCAACGGGACAAAGGGGATCGCGATGGCGCTCGGTCATCTCTACGATATCGTGCTGACCGACATCCGCATGCCCGACGTGGGCGGACTGATCGTGCTGCGGGACATCAAACGGCAAAAACCGTCGCTGCCGGTGGTCATCATCACCGGATACGCCAGTGTCCGTTCCGCCGTGCAGGCCATGAAGCTGGGCGCCGCGGACTATATTGAAAAGCCCTTCACCCCCGGACAGCTGACCGACGCGGTGGCCAAGGCCATCCGCCTGGAGCAGGAACGGGAGCCGGATGCCCAGACGATCATTCACCGGGAAGAAATGATCCGGGTCCTGGAACGGGCCGGCCGTGACAACGATTTCCGCGGCGACCTGCTCAGTCACGGAGCCGACGCCCTGGAGAACTACGAGCTGACCCGGCCCGAGAAACTGGCCGTCATCACCGGCGACATTCACTGGATAGAGGAACAGATCGGCCCCCTGACCGACAACCAGAAAAAATGGCTGGAAGCCCGGCTGGCCGCGGAAATTTGGTAACGGCCCCGCACCGGGCCGGGAAGACGGTTCAGCCGGCGCGCGGTTGAACGGCAAAAAAAGGAGAATCACCATGAAACACCGGATACTGGTCATTGACGACGAACAGATCGTGCTGGAAAGCGTTGAAAAAATATTGACGGCGGAGGGGTGCCATGTTCAGACCGCGTCGTCGGGAAAATCAGGAATCGCCCTGGCCTGCGACCGGCCCTTTGACCTGGTGCTCACCGACATCCGCATGCCGGATGTCAACGGGCTGGTGGTGCTGCGGGACATCCGGCGGGCCAAGCCCTCTCTGCCGGTGGTTCTCATCACCGGTTACGCCACCATCGACTCGGCGGTGGCGGCCATGAAACTGGGCGCCGGCAACTACATCGAAAAGCCCTTTACCCCGGAGGAACTGGTCCGCACCGTCAGGGCCGCCATGGAAGAAGCGGCCCGCGCCGCCTCGAAGGCCGACCAGACCCTGGTCCACAAAAAAGAGGTCCTCAAGGTGCTGAAAAAAGGCGCCTCCGACAGCGGGTTTGCCCGCCAGGTGGCGGAAAAAGGGGCCGGGGCTCTTGAGAAATTCGACCTGACGCCCAGTGAAAAACTGGCCATCGTCACCGGTGACGTGACATGGCTGGAAGACCAGCTTGGCACCATGGATCCGGATCACAAAAAATGGCTGATGGCCAACCGGCCCGCGTGAATTGATGGTTGTAACCCCTCAGGATTACAAGGAGGAACCATGAACCAGCGGATGCTGATCATCGACGACGAAGAGATTGTCCTTCGCTCCTGCCAGAAAGTGTTTTCCGAAGAGGGGTTCAGCGTGGTCATCACCCAGAACCCGGCCGAGGGCCTTCGTCTGGCGTCCGAATCCTTTTTCGACGTGATTCTGTGCGACTGGAAAATGCCGGGGTTCGACGGCATGGACGTGGTGGCTGAACTGGACCGGCGGTCCCCCGAATCGGTGGTGGTCATGATCAGCGGTTTTCCTTCCGTGGGCCGTGCCACCGAAGCCCTGAAGCGGGGCGCCATGGACTACGTTTCCAAGCCTTTTACGCCCGAAGAGATCACCACCGTGGTAAGAAAGGCGGTCCAGCGGAAAATCACCGAAGAAAAAAAAGTCATGGGCCGCTTTGAAAAGATCATCGGCTCACTGCAGTTTCCCGTGCCCGGCATTGAAGACAAGGCGCCCAAGACCATCGCGGAAACCGTGGCCTCCACCATCGGTGTGGGAAAAGTGACGTCACCGTGGCGGACGGTGACCGTTCTGGGCCTGCTGGCCGGCGCCTACATCGGTTTCGGCGGCCTGCTTTCAACCTCGGTCACCTTTGACATGGCCGCCGTGGCCGGTATCGGCCTGACCCGGTTCATGGCCGGCGCGGCCTTCAGTCTGGGCCTGATGCTGGTGGTCATTGCCGGCGCCGAGCTGTTTACCGGCAACAACCTGATGATATCCAGCGTGCTGACAAAGGACATTACCGCCACCGACATGCTCAAGCGGTGGGGCCTTGTCTATCTGGCCAACCTGGCCGGTTCCCTGGTCATTGCCGTGATTTTCCTGATGTCCGGCCTGTGGAAAACGGGCGGCGGCGCCCTGGGCGCCACGGCCGTCAATATCGCGGCGCAGAAGGTCTCCCTGGGGTTTGGCGAGGCCCTGTTCCGGGGCATCGGGTGCAACTGGCTGGTGTGCCTGGCGGTCTGGATGGCCCTGGCGTCGCGTCAGACCATCGGCAAGATCTTTGCCATTTTCTTCCCGATCATGGGCTTTGTGGCCATCGGTTTTGAACACTGCGTGGCCAACATGTACTTCATTCCCGCGGGCATCTTCCTGCACCACTGGGCCGACAGCCCTGCCATCACCGCCATAACGACGGACGCCCTGACCTGGTTTAATTTTTTCTGGAAAAACCTGTTGCCCGTCACCATCGGCAATATTATCGGCGGCGGCGTATTCGTGGGCATGAGTTACTGGGGGGCCTACCTGAAACCGCCGAAAACGGCAAAACCCGGCTGACGCCAGGTTCTGTTTCAAAAAAAACTTTTATTTTAAACGTTATTGCGAGGCAATCTCCACGCAAATGCGAATGCCATGGGATTGCTCCCCGCAATGACTTTATATTTCGGTTGGTATGGCCATTTCGATTTCGAAATGGGATTATTCGATATCGATGGAATGAATATCGAACTGGACCCCCACGCCGTCCTCGGTCAGGCGCACCACCCGGCCATTGATCTTGATGTGCCGGTTCTGGTTGGTGAACGGTATCGACAGCTGCACTTCCTGGCCGGGGACCATCTCCTCCGAAGTTTCCAGGAACATGCCGCCCAGGCTGATGTCTCTGGCCGTGTTGACACCGGACATCTGGCCCCGCGTCACCTTGACGCTCAACCGGAACGGTTTTCTGGGGTGTTGCCGCTTGTCCACCGGAACCGGGGGGGCGGTCTGGGGGGAAGACGGGGCCGTTACCGGCCGGGCTTTGGCGGCCCCGGGTTCCACCTGTTTGGCCGTTCCGTCCATGGCCCCGGTTTTGCCGGCTCCGGCCGCTTTCAGTTTCGCCGCAGCGGCCCTGCGCTTTGCAAGGACCGCCGCCTTCTGCTTGTCGGCGGCGGCGTCGCTTCGGCCCTTGACAACGGTGGCTGCTTTCTTCTTTTCCATCGGGGTCGCGGCCGGACGCTTCACGGCGGAGGGTGCTTTCTGCTTGTCGTTGGCTGTCATATGCGGTTCCGTTTATGTCGATTAAAGATCTCGGGCCGGGCATGGCCGGCCCGGGCGATCATTCTGAAAAAACCTCCACGCGGCCCTCGGCCTTTTCCCCGCGCCGGAAAGACTCTCCGGCTTCCAGGGCCTCCTTCACGCTGGCGCCATTTAAAATGGCTTCAAACATCCGGCGGTCGGCATCAATATAATACCTGGACTGGATCATGTCCTGCAAGTTTTTCCATTCGTCCGGAGAGTAAAGACGCTTCCTGTCGTTGATCAGGTCGGCCAGGGTCGAAAGGTTCAATCCCACGTGGGCCAGCCGCTGGGCCAGCTTGTCGTAAAACTGAAAGGCAATCACGACGTCATCAACCATCGTCGCGATGCCACCGCAGTTTTCCAGAATAACGGCTTTTTCCGGGCTTTCGGGAAGGGCTTCCAGCGCCGCCTGGGCCGTCCGCAGCTTGCCCATCAGTGTGGTAAACAGGCCTGCCAGGGCGTTCACCGATTCATCGCCCTCGGTCATGGACCGCTCCACCTGGGAGAGGGCCACATTCAGCATCATCACTGTTTCCCGTATCTGGCTCCAGTCCAGATCCGGGTTATACGCGCTGGACGGCATTCTTTCCACGGGCATAGATCCTCCTTTCCGGTTGAGCCGCGTCGCGGCGGCAGAGCAGTATAAGCGACGCGTTCCCGTCATACATGGCGATATAATAACGTGCCGGGCAGAGGAGCAGACGAAGAAGACTCGTCCTCGATCTTCCGGCGCACCTTGTCGAATTCATCCATATAAGCGGCAAAAACATCCACAATATCCGGGTCAAACTTCTTCCCGCGTTCATCCAGAATAATGGAAGCCGCCTTCGGGTGGGGAAAGGCCAGCTTGTATACTCTTCGCGTGGTCAGGGCGTCATACACATCGGCCAGGGCCACGATGCGCGCGGAAAGCGGGATCTGTTCCCCGGCCAGTCCGTGAGGGTATCCGGTGCCGTCCCATGCCTCGTGGTGATGATAAGCGATTTCCTTGCCCAGGGTCAGAAAGGACTGTTCCTGAAGTTCGGCATCCACCGCGGCCAGCGCGTTACCGCCCACCAGGGCGTGCTGTTTGATGACGGCGAACTCATCCGGCGTCAGGGGTCCGGGTTTAAGCAGAATGGCGTCGGGCACACTGACCTTGCCGATATCATGCAGAATGGAGGAAAGATAAATATCCTTGATGTAGGCCGGTGTTATGTAACCTGAGTACCGGGGCAGGCGGGCCAGTGCCTGGGTTAGAATCTTCACATATTCCCGGACCCGTTCCAGATGGCGGCCCGTGCTGTCGTCCCTGGACTCGGCCAGCTTGGCCAGCCCCAGGATGGTGGCGTTTTTGGTGTTTTCCAGCCGTTTCTGGGGGGTAACATCCCGGACAATGTTGATAACGCCCTCCACGGTATTCTGCTGAATAACGGGTTTGGCCCGGCTTTCGATATGAATTCGGACCCCGTCGCGACGAAACGCCTCCAGTTCAAAAACCGGAAAGGCGATGTTGGGACAGGCGGCCTTGTACAACTCAAGCGCCTGCCGGTAATCAAACCCCAGAAACTCGTAACTGCCCAGGTCCCGGCCCATCACCTCCTCCGGCAAAAGGCCGAACACATCGAAAATGGTGGCGTTGGTGTTCACGACAAAACCCTTACGGTCCAGGTGAATGACGGCGTCGTGGGTGTTATCGAAGATGATGCTCCAGGCCTTTCGGTGTTCCTGGGCGGAATATTCGGCATATCTCCGTTTGTTGCGCTCATCGGCCAGTTCCTGTTCGGCGGCAAGGAGGCGCTCTTTTAAATGGACGGCCACCCGGTCCGACTCGCCGTCCCCGGCCTCCCGGTACGGCCGGCCGGTCCAGGCTTTCCGCCGCTGCTGCGCCGCCTCCAGCGCCCGATGAATAAGGGGACGCAACTCCTCTTCAGCGGTCAGGGGGAGCAGCAGGCAGTCAAAGACGCCGGAACGAAAGGCCAGGCGGACATCCGCCGGCAGGACATCCTCGTCAAACAGGGCGACCACCGGGCAGTCCGGCCACATTTCAAAAATACGAAAAACGGTCCGTTGCCAGAGGGGTGCGGCCGCCTTTGCCGCCAGAAAAATCAGGTCCGGCGAACGGGAAAAGGGGGAGCCGGCATCCAGTCGCTCCCGGCCGATGGACACGGAAGCGTAACCCAGCCGTTCCAGAGCGGGCTTCAGACCCGCCGCGGGGCCGCCGACATCGTCGATAATCCATATGGGCGCTGATGACTGCTGCATGGCATGATCTTGCGTTATACCGGTTGCATCGAAGGCGAATCAGTTCGGGGGCATGACCTTTTTCACCACACCGATCAACTGGTCCGGCTTAAACGGCTTGGTGATCCATCCGGTGGCACCGGCGGCTTTGCCCTCCTTCTTCTTGGCCTCCATGGATTCCGTGGTCAGCATCACGATAGGCGTGAACTTGAACCGGTCCATGGCCCGCACCGACCGGGTCAACTCAAGGCCGTCCACGTGGGGCATGTTCAGATCCACGATAAACATGTGAATCGGCGCGCCGTTCAGCTTTTCCAGGGCATCCCTGCCGTTTTCCGCCTCCACCACCGCGTATCCCGCGTTTTCCAGCGTAAAAGCCACCATCTTGCGCACGCTGGTGGAATCGTCAACGATCATTATGGTCTGTTCCATCTCTTTCTACCTCCTTATGGTTTCATCCGGCGGAAGCGTATTCTCCGTCCGCTGAAAAATTTTCATCCAGAACACCCGGCACGCCATGGTCAGAACAACTCCACGTTAGTGCCCAGGTCATGAACAACCGTATCATCGTCGGAGCCGCCCGGAGTTTCCTTCCGAACGTCCTCAAACAGAATAACCTTGTTCCCGTTATCCGCCGTGTGACGGCCGGGCAACCGACTGGCGCCGTCCACGTCCGCTTCCACCAGGATGGCGTCCAGACCGGGCAGCCGGGCCATGTCACCCAGCCGGTCGGCGTATGTGGCCAGGTTCCGGGAAAGCCCCTGAAAGAAATCCAGGCTGGCCAGGGTGGTCTCCACCGCCTTTTTGAGATCCCGTGCCCGGTCGTAAGCGGCCAGAGAGTCCTGCCGGAAGCTCTCATAACCCATGGAGACATCGTGGATCACCCGGTTCAGGCGGGACACCGCGCTGCCTTCGGCGGCGGGTTGAACCGGGCTCTGCGCATCGGTCCGGCTGATCTCGCCGGCCGAGTCCATGATGAAAGTGATAATGTCTTCCACTTCGGCGGAAAAACCGTCGGACTGGGTGGCCAGGGCGTTCATCTCCTTGGCCAGCAGTTTGAGGGCGCCGCCTTTTTCCCCCAGCCGGTCCGCCGCGATAATCGAGTTGATGGCCTTGTTGTGGGTATTGGCGCTGATGCTTTTGACCAGGGCCAGCAGTTCCGAAAGGGTCACCGCGATACTGGAAACCTGGGCCGCCGCTTCCCGAATCTGCCGGTAAAAGGCGTCTCCCCGATGAAGCAGGTCGTGCAGCTGGGTCAGCGCCCCTTTCAGGTGAGAAAACGGGTCGCGCCGGAAAACCGAGGCCGCTTCGCCTTCCGGCCCCGCGTCCGTTCCGCCGATACTGGCAATCAGGTCGTCCACCTCCCGGCCGATCCGCTCAAGGGCGGACCGGTTCTTGTCGTAGACTTCACTGATTTCGGCGTTAATGTCAAAAAGGCGGCCCGCCTGGTTTCCCATGATAACAGCCGCCGGTTTTGTCGTTGCCGGCGAACCGTTCACGGCCGTCTTTTTTTCCGCCACCGCCAGGACAGCCTTCAACCGGTTACAGACATACAGCACCCGCTGGCGCATGTTGTCATGGAACTGAACGCCCACCACGATTTCAGCCACCTGCCGGGATATCTCCCGGGAGCGCCTTCCCGCCTGTTCGATGGTGTCCACCGCGAACCGCATCAGATCCTCGGTGTTGTGGGTCGACTCCTGGACCGTGGTGCGGATCTGCGTGGTCAGGGTTTCCAGCCGGGCGATACCAGCCGCGATCTCCTGCAACGTGATACGATAAACCGAACACGCATTTTCCACGTTTTTATGAACATCGTTGGCGATGCCGGAAATGTTGACCGACAGATCCTTGATCTCCTGGGCCACATCGGAAAAAATATTGACCGACCGGTCGATGGTCCGGGCGTTTTCGACCAGCATGTTCAGGGCAACGGTTTTGAGGGACTGAGAAAACTTTTTAATCTGCTTGCTGGTTGCATAAAGCTTTTCCAGATTTTGCATGACCCGGTTGATTCTTTCCAGATTGGCCCGGACCTCAGTCTGGCGGCCGGCGATTTCAGCCAGCGACTCGTTGAGAATACGGCGGCCCCGGTCCAGGAACCCGCCCTTTTCGATGGTTCCCATCTGCTTGACCGTTCCCAGCATCAGTTCGGTAAGTTCGGTCACATTGGTATGAATCATCCTGAGGCTGATGCCCAGCAGCATGAAGTCGCCTTCCGACCCTTCCACGAAGGATTTCATGGAAGCGGCCGTTTCGGGAATACCGGCCCTGAGACGTTCCAGAGATCCCGGCGGAATCACCGGCGGCAACAGATCTCCGCCGGTTTGGAAGAAATTGTCCGGTTCCCGCACCGATGTTTCAGGCGTCGGCGGCAAACCCGCCGCATCATCGGCGATGCCGCCGGTGACAGACCTTTTCTTGAAAAAGAAATTAAGCTTCATGACCCCTCTGCGCTTTCTTATATATCCGGATCACCTCTCCGGCAATATCGGCCAGGGGCAGAACCCGATCCACGCCGCCGTGCTTGACGGCCTCGCCGGGCATGCCGTACACCACGCACGATGCCTCATCCTGGGCGATGGTGCAGGCCCCCGTCTCGTGCATTTCAGCCATGCCCCGGGCGCCGTCATCGCCCATACCGGTCATGATGACCCCGATGGCGTTGGCCCCGGCGTACCGGGCCGCGGACCGAAACAGCACATCCACCGACGGCCGGTGCCGTGATACCAGGGGCCCGTCCTTAATCTGCACCATATACCGGGCGCCACTGCGCATCAGGAGCGTGTGCCGGTTTCCGGGAGCGATCAGTGCCTGCCCCCGGAGCACCGGGTCTCCGTCGGCGGCTTCTTTTATCGTTATACCACACAACCCGTCCAGCCGCCGGGCAAAGGCGGATGTAAAATGTTCCGGCATGTGCTGGACCACCACGATCCCGGGCGCGTCCAGCGGCATGGCTTCCAGAAAAACCCGCAGGGCCTCGGTGCCGCCGGTGGAAGCGCCCACCACCACCACCTTGTCGGTGGTCTGGAAGACCCCCTGCCCCGGCCGGGCCGCGGCCAGAACGGCGTCCGCCGTCAGCTTCGGCGCCACCGGCGGCCGGCCCCGGTCCAAAGCCTTGAATTCAGGCTTCGGTGCCGGCATCTTTATTCTTTTTTTGGCCAGATCGACCCGGGCCGCGGCCTTCACCACGTCCACGATCTGGATCTGGGCGTCATGAAAAAACTGTTTAACGCCCAGCCGGGGCTTGCTGATGACATCCACGGCCCCCTGTTCCATGGCCCGGACCGCCAGATCCGAATTCTTTTCCGTCAGGGCCGAGCATATAACCACGGGCAGGGGATGCTGGTGCATGATCCTGCCAAGAAACGTCAGGCCG
Organism: Thermodesulfobacteriota bacterium; assembly: GCA_049320925.1. Taxonomy (GTDB): domain Bacteria; phylum Desulfobacterota; class Desulfobacteria; order Desulfobacterales; family Desulfosudaceae; genus Desulfosudis. Next base: position 15,429 of record JBMORB010000170.1, read on the forward strand.
TCCATGCGGGGCATCTCCACGTCCAGGGTCATCACATCGGGCATGTCGTCCTTCATCTTCTTGACCGCCAGGTAAGGGTCCGGGGCCGTGGCCATGACTTCGATGCCGGGGTCGGCCTCCAGTATCTCCCGCAGGGTCTGCCTCACCAGGGCCGAATCGTCGACGATCATCACGCGCACGGGCCGATTATTCATTGTCCCCCTCTTTCCCGCCAAGGGTCCGTTGAATCTTCTTTATCCACACATCGCCGCGGTGAGGGAAAAAAAGCAGCTTGCGGCCCTGGGTTCCGCCCACGTCGGTGGCGGTGACCGTCAGCCCCAGCTCTCCGATAACCTGCAGGGCGGTTTCCACGTTTCGCCGGCCGATGTTCAAGGCCTTGTTGATGTTCTTGCCGGGCACCGGCAAAAACATCTGGCTGCCGCCGAAAATCTTCACCTCAAGCGTGCGGGGATTCACTCCCCTGGCCGACATTTTCCCAAACACGTGCCGGACGCTGGAGTTCACATAACGGCCGATGAGATTGGCCGTGTCCGGCGTCCCCGGCAGCGGGAAAGGCAAAAGAGAGTGGGTGATCGCGCCGATATTGAGAACGGGACAGTACAGGGTCACGGTGACACAGGAGCCCAGGACGGTCCGCACCTGGGCAGGGCTCCCGTCGGAGACAAAGCACTCTCCCTGCTTCAGGTAAACGTTCAGCCACCCGGGTTCGCTGCCGGGAAGGGACTGAATGTCGCGCTGGCTCTTCATCTATATAAACCCGTCCCACTGGTTAGGGTCCTGGCCGGCATCACAGGACGCGCCGGCCAGATACAGCCCGTTGTTGCTCAATGTCTGGAGCACCGTTTTTTCCGTAAACGGCTTGGTGATATAGGCGTCGGCTCCGCATTCATACTGGGCCAGCAGAATGCGCGACGGATTGCTGATGGTGGTGACGATGATAATGGTCGTGGCATCCTTTCCGGTCCAGCCCATGGCGGTTTCAAACTCCCGAATCTCCTTGACGGCGGCCAGACCGTCTTTTTCCGGCATGATGATGTCCATGAGAATCAGGTCAAACCGTTCGCCCCGGCTGCGGCACTCCTTGACCACGTCCACCGCCTCCCGGCCGTTGACGGCCGTCCGGCACCGGGCCAGGGGCGACAGAATGGCGGTAAACGCCTCGCGGATGGACGCGCTGTCATCAACAATCAGTATGTTATGCATCATGGTCTCCTTCCGGCTACAACCGCTGATACACGGTGGGAAACACCTGTTTCAGGGGCAGGTCCATGCCCCCCAGCGTTTCCGAATGGCCGATAAACAGATAACCGCCGGGCTTAAGGCACTCGCAGCACCTTTTAAACAGGGCCTCCTGAACCGGCCGTTCAAAATAAATAATCACGTTGCGGCAGAAAATCACGTCGTTTTTGCCCGGACAGGGAAAGGGCTTGGTGAGATTCAGGCTGCAGAAAAAAACCTTTTCCCGCAGTTCCGGAACAATGCGGGTCAGATGCTTATCCCGGTCCTTGCTCCGCAGCAGATAGCGCTTTCTGAGGTCGGCGGGGATGGCCTCTGTTTTGGTGTCCGAATAGACCGCCCGCCGGGCCTTGTCCAGGACGTCTCTGGAAAGATCGCTGCCGGTGACGCGAAAATCAAACCCCGGCTGCGTCCGGGCAAACTCGCTTAGAATCATGGCCAGGCTGTAGGGCTCCTCGCCGGTGGCGCACCCGGCGCTCCATGCGGCAAAGATCTGCTTTCCGCCGTCTGCCTGAAACCAGGCAGGAAGCAGTTTCTCGAACAGCAGATCAAAATGGGACCGCTCCCGGAAGAAATCGGTCTTGTTGGTGGTCACCGCGTCGATCATTCGAGGCATTTCCTGGGCCATGCCTTCCGGGGAAAAAAGGTATTCCCGGTATTGCCGGTAACTGTCCATGTTCATGGCCCTCAGCCGTTTGAGCAGACGCGACTGAAGCATGACCTTTTTGCCCGGCGGCATCTTGATGCCGAACTCCGACTGAATAAATCCGCCGATGGCGGCGAATTCTTCGGCGGTCATGGGCGGTGGCGGCGTCCACACCCGGCGTTCCGCCGGATCCGGGGGCGCGGCAACCAGGGACGGGCCTCGCCGGTTCCCGGCAGTCCCGACAGGGTCGCCCGCACCTGAAGTCAGGGAGTCGGTTACGCCTTTTGCTTCCTGATGCCTCATTCAACCCCCTGTTGTTCCGTCTGCTGCATGTCGGCGATCATGGAAAGCTCGCGGTCGGAAAAGATCGCCTGAATGTCGAGCAGAATCATGAAGCCCTCGGCCAGCTTGCCGATGCCGGAAATAAACCGGTTGTCGATCCGGCTGCCCAGCCGGGGCGCGGCCTCGATCCGGTCCGGCGGGATATCGAGCACCTCCCGGACCCCGTCCACCAGCGCGCCCATGGTGGCTGTTTCACCATCAGCCTCCAGTTCCACGATAGTAATGCAGGTCTCGGCCGTCCGCTGGCCTTCGGCCAGGCCGAACTTTTTGCGCAGGTCGATCACCGGCACCACGTGTCCCCGCACGTTGATAACGCCCCGCATGAAATCGGCGGTCATGGGCACCCGGGTGATGGGCGTATACTCCAGCACCTCCCGCACCACCTGAATGTTCAGCCCGAACAGATCTCCGTCCAGAAAAAACGTCAGATACGTGTTGCCCTGAAGATTATCTGCCTGATTCATTTCCCGTTCCTTTATGGGACCGTGTCAAGTGCCTCCCGGCATTAGACGCGTCAAAACCGCTCAAAATCATTATCCGTGTTGTCCGCGGAGATTTTTTTTGCGGCCGTCTGTTCTCCGTTGCCGTCGCCGGGCCGATCCTTTTCCCCGGCCTCCTGCTCAACGGCGGGGGACGTCGGCACGGCCTGTTCCAGAAGTTCCGTTTCATGAGGGTCCCGGCCGATCCGGCGGGGGGCCGCAAGAGCGCCATCCACCGTGAAATAGCCCATGACGTCCTGCAGGTGCTGGGCCTGTCCGGCCAGTTCCTGGGCCGTGGAAGAAACCTCCTCGGCCGACGAAGCGTTCTGCTGCACCACATGATCCAACTGGGCGATCGCCGCGTTGATCTGGGCCGTGCCGGCATTCTGCTCCCGGGAAGCCGCGCTGATCTCCTGCACCAGTTCCGCGGTCCGGCGAATGTCGGGAACAATCTTCTCCAGCATCTTGCCGGCCTTTTCCGCCACGTCCACGCTGGCCGCCGACCGCTGGGCGATCTCCTTGGCCGCATCGCCGCTGCGCTCGGCCAGCTTCCTTACTTCCGCCGCCACCACGGCGAATCCCCGGCCCGCGTCCCCGGCCCGGGCCGCCTCGATGGCCGCGTTCAAGGCCAGCAAATTGGTCTGCCGGGCAATCTCCTCGATGATGGAGGTCTTGCCCGCGATCTCCTTCATGGCCTTCACCGTGTCCTGGACCTGGCGGCCGCCCTCTTCCGCGTCCTGGGCCGCCTGGGCCGCGAGTCTCTCGGTCTGAGCGGCGTTGTCCGCGTTCTGGCTGATATTGGAACTCATCTGCTCCATGCTGGAGGTGATCTCCTCGATATGAGAAGCCTGCTCGGTCGCTCCCTGGGAAAACGCCTCGGAAGATGAACTCATCTCCTGGCTTCCCGAGGCCACCTGATCCGACGCGGCCTGCACCTGGGCCACCACGTCCTTGAGTTTTGCCACCATGTTTCTCATGGCCTCGGCCAGCATGCCGATCTCATCCTTCTGGTCGATTGTCCAGGAAACGGTCAGGTCGCCCCGGGCCAGCGTGTTTAACGCATCGACCGCCGACTGCAGGGGCCGGGTGATGTTTCGGGTCGTGAGCCCGGCAAACGCGGCGCCCACTCCCACCGCGATAAGCAGTCCGATCAGCAGAAAGCCCATGGCTTTCTGCCGGGCCTGATTGGCCGCCTCGATACGGGCTTCCTTGGCGGGATTGATGACCGTCCGCTGGGTGGTTTCAAGGTCGCTGATCTTCCGGGCGAACTTCTGGTCGATTGACGTCCTGAGTTCGGCCACCCGGCTTAACGCATCATTGTAATGAAGGGCCATCTCTGAAAAGGTGGTCACATAGTCGGACACCACGGCGGAAATTTTCTCCAGGTCCCGCCTGCCCGTAATCTTTCCGTTCCATTTGGACAGCCCTTCCGACATGGCGGCCTGAAGCCTCTGCAACTGCTGCCAGGAAAAATCGTCCCGGGAGTAATTAAAGTCATGCGAGGCCGTCTGCATCCGGAGGGCGTTGGCGATCAAGTCCTCGTTCATTGTCATGTCGATGTCGCTCCAGACGGCAAGGGCGCTCAGGTTGCCTGTTCGGACGGCGGACGCCCTGGCCGGGTCGATCACCTGCTCCATGGCCTGTTCCAGCTGGGAGAGAATCTGGCTCACCAGCGCGTCCATCTGGCGCTGGGTTTCCTCCATGTCCGTATAAGCGCCGCCGATGCGCAGGATCGCAAGGTTCAAGTCCTCAATAAAGGCCGTGTCCTCCCGGGCCCGTCCCTCCAGTGTCGGCTCGCTCTGGACCGTCTGGGACCATGTTTTGACGCCTTCCGTGGCTGCCTGCAATTCGTTTTGCAGATCATCCAGATCCTCATAGGCCGCGGATGCCATGTATTTCTGCAACTTGTTCTGCAGCTTGTTTACATGATGGGTGACCTGTTCGGTCATGGCGATCTGATACCCGCTCCACAGGATGTACTCATCCATGGCGGCGTAAAGCGACCGGATCTGAAGCAGTCCGATATAGCCGACCACCCCCATGATCGCGATCATGGCGCCAAACGCGATCCACAATTTTTTTGCCATGGAAAGGTCTTTCATCATTCAGCTCCCTGCTGTTCCGTCTGCTGGATGTCCGCGATCATGGAAAGCTCTCGGTCGGAAAAAATCGCCTGAATGTCGAGCAGGATCACGAAACCCTCGGCCAGCTTGCCGATGCCGTTGATAAACCGGGTGTCGATCCGGCTGCCCAGCCGGGGCGCGGCCTCGATCCGGTCCGGCGCGATGTCTAGCACCTCCCGGACCCCGTCCACCAGGGCGCCCATGGTGGCCGTCTCGCCCTCGGCCTCCAGCTCCACGATGATGATGCAGGTCTCGGCCGTCCGCTGGCCTTCGGCCAGGCCGAACTTTTTGGGTCGATCACC
>JBMORB010000171.1:0-2738 GCA_049320925.1 Thermodesulfobacteriota bacterium
TGGGTTTTGTTTTTCAGTTTCACTACCTGCTACCGGAGTTTGACGCCCTTGAAAACGTCATGATGCCCGTGCTCATCGGTACCGGGGACAGGGAAAAGGCGGCAAAGGCCGCCGAAGAGGTGCTGGGCCGGGTGGGGCTGGGTCATCGGCTGGGTCACCGGCCCTCCGAACTTTCCGGCGGAGAGCAGCAGCGAGTGGCCATTGCCAGGGCGCTGGTGCTGCGCCCGAAGGTCGTGCTGGCCGATGAGCCCACCGGCAATCTGGACGAAAGAACCGGCCGCCGCATTCATGAACTGATGCTGGAACTGAACGCGGAGCTGGGCATTACGCTGATTGTCGCCACGCATAACATGGACCTTGCGTCACGCATGTCCCGCAAAATGACCATTGTGGACGGGAAAATAAAAACAGTTGAAGACGGATCAGAAACGGAGCGTTAAGGTGAAGTCGACGGGGTCCTTCCATCGCATTCCATGGATGTCTGGGTATATCGATTTTGCCCGGCGCGCCTTCCTGTGCGCCGGCATGGCCTTTTTTATGCTTTCGGCCGTTCCATCTGCTGCCCAGGCCGATAAACAGCCCCGGGTGATGCTTTTCCCGCTGACGGTGTGGGCGGAAGGCGGTTCCGTCGCGTATATTTCACGGCAGGTGGCTGACACCCTTTTCCAGGGCCTGGCCTCGGACTGCGGTGTCAAAATAGAGCCCTACGCCGGGAATGTGCCCATTGTCCTGCCCGATGAGAGGAAAACGGCGGCAGAGGCGGTTTCGGCGGATTTCGCTCTCTGGGGAAGCGTCACCTCCCTGGGCAACAGCTTCAGCATCGATCTTTCCCTTCTTCATGTCCCGGCCGGGGGGACGGTCCGTCGTCTTTTTGCCCAGGGAGACACCCCGGAGCAGATGGCCGACGCGGTCCGTCGCCTTTCCGTTGATGTCTGCACGGTGGTCTCGGGCCGGAAACGGATTGAGAAGATCGAAGTTCAGGGCAACGAGCGGATCGAGGCGGATGCCGTGCTTCGGGTGGTTGGTGTGCGTGAAGGGGACATATTCAGCCGGGAGAAACTCTCCGCCGATCTGTCCAGGGTTTACACCATGGGCTATTTCGAGGATGTCCGGGTCGAAGCCGAGGACACGGCCATGGGCAAGCGCGTTGTGTTTATCGTAAAAGAGCGTCCGACGGTCAACCGGATCACCATCAGCAAATATACCGTTTTTTCCGAGGAGGAGATCAAGGAAGAAATTCCCATCAAACGGGGCGCCATTTTAAACATCCTGACTGTTCAGGAGAGCGTCAAGCGCATCGAGCAGCTTTATAAAGGCAAGAATTACCACAATGTCCGGGTAACCTATGAGATTAAGGAGGACAAAAACAATCAGGCCGACCTGGAATTCATCATCGACCGGGGCGACAAGTTCATGGTGCGGGAGATCCGGTTTGTGGGCAACAGCGCTTATAAGGAAAAAGAACTGCGGAAAATCATCAAGACCAAGAAAAAGGGTTTTTTCTGGTGGATTACGTCGTCGGGAGACCTGAACATGGACCAGTTGCGGCAGGACGTGGCCATGTTGAGCAACCATTATTATAACAACGGGTATATCGACGCCCGCGTGGGAGACCCTGAGATCGAGTACGCCGACAAGCGGATCCGTATCACCTTTAAAATCGAAGAGGGACAACAGTTTTCCGTGGGAAAAGTGGATCTGAGCGGCGATGTGGGCGAGGATGCGCCGGAACTGAAAAAGCTTTTGAAGATCAGCGGGGAGACCTATTTTAACCGGTCACTGGTGCGGGCCGATGTTCTGGCCCTCACGGATTTTTACGCGGACAAAGGGTATTTCTACGCCGACGCCATTCCGGATGTGCGCAAAAATGACACGGACCGGGTGGTGGACATCACTTATATTATTGAAAAGGGCGGGCTGGTATATTTTGACGACATTCTCATCACCGGCAACACCAAGACCCGGGACAAGGTGATCCGCCGTGAGCTGGACGTGTATGAGCAGGAACTTTACAGCGGCAGCCGCCTGAAAAAGGGAGTAGGCAGGCTTTACCGGCTCAACTATTTTGAAAACCTGAAGGTGGACACCGTGGAAGGGACGGAACCGGACAAGGTGGACCTGAAGATTGAGGTGGAGGAGAAACCCACGGGCATGTTCTCTTTTGGCGGCGGCTACAGCAGCGTGGAGAGCCTTTTTGCCACGGCTTCCATCTCCCAGCAGAACCTGTTCGGACGGGGCCAGGTCCTCAGTCTGCAGGGCCAGGTGGGCGGTACCTCCACCGAATACAAGCTCAGCTTCACCGAGCCCTACCTGTTCGATACCCGCCTGTCCGCCGGCGTCGACGCGTATGACTGGAACGTGGATGCCGACACTTATGACCGGCAGACCATCGGCGGAGGCCTCCGGTTTGGGTATCCCCTGTTTGAAAATACGCGGCTTTACCTGTCCTATACTTATGACGTGAACAAGGTTGACAATGTGTCGGCCTACGCACCGTTCTCCATTCAGGAACTGGCCCTGATGGGAAGCCAAAGCGTCACCAGCGGGGTATCATCCTCCCTTGTTTATGATTCGCGGGATAACTATATGAACCCCACCCGGGGGGGCAAGCATTCGGTGACCATGGAAAATACCGGCGGCCCGCTGGGTGGTGACGTGGCGTTCACCAAGTACACCGGGGAAACCGGGTGGTACCAGCCCCTTTTCTGGGAGTTTGTGGGCTTTGCCCATGCCAAAGG
>JBMORB010000172.1:0-2711 GCA_049320925.1 Thermodesulfobacteriota bacterium
TGAAACCGGCCGGATCGTCGGCCCTTAGAACAAGCGGTTCTTCCACGTCGATCCGGGCCTGGTCCTTTTCGTCCATCCGGCTGCCGTTGGCCGACAGGCGGCCTTTCGTCAGATCGGCAAAGATTCGCCGCCCGGGGGTTTCCTTCAGGGTGACTTCCATGCCCCTGTCAAGATCGCAGCGATAGATGGTGGCATCCGTGTGGAAAGTTACCGCGCCTGGCAGGTTCTGCCCGGACGCCACCGGTAAAAGACGGTTCCTCCACGTGTCCGGCGCGTAAGACTTCTGGTCGTATGTGGGCCGAAGCCCCGCCTTGTCCGGAAAAATCCAAATCTGGTAGAAGTGCACCGGTTTGGGGGCCAGATTGAATTCCGAATGAGTCAGGCCGGTTCCAGCGGACATGCGCTGAACATCTCCTGCCCGGATAACGGTTTTGTTGCCCATGCTGTCCTCATGGGTCATCTCACCGTCAAGCACAATGGTGATGATTTCCATTTCTTCATGGGGGTGAGTCGGGAATCCCGTTCCTGGTTGAACGATGTCGTCATTAAAGACCCTCAAGGCGCCGAACTGGATATTGCGCGGGTCAAAGTAGCTGGAAAAAGAAAAGAGCCAGTATGTTTTCAGCCATCCGAAATCCGAGAAATGCCTGCTGCCTGCCTTGACGATTTCTATTGCCGACATGATGCTTTCCTCCTGGTTTTATAAGGGTAACACGCTGCCGGGGCACGGGCCGCTGCCCGGCCCGGCCGGGAAGACGCCTGTTCTTCCAGCACCGCCCACTGTCCTCCGGACCATTACAGGGTTTTATGTCTCATAGTTCGGCGCTGCCGGCAGGCTGGCGGGCCGGTAGGTCGCCACTTTTTCCATGCGCGTTTTTACGGACACATGCACCGGATCGGCATTGCCGATGGCGCGAACCCGTGTGCCAAAGGCCTTCCAGATGCCGTCGTACGAGTCGTGCAGCTCGCCGGCGGGGTCTTCTTTCAGGCTGTTGACCGCGCTGGCCTTAAACCTCACGCCGTGCCCGTAAGCCCGGTCGATCATCCAGTGCAGGGCGATGTCGGACAGCCCCCGGGCGTTGTATCCCCCGCCCACATCCGAGTGCACCCCGGCAAACCATGTCTGGCTCACACGCGGGTCCGGATCCCATTTTAACACCGGGAAAAACTGCCGTTTTTCATCAATGGCCATGGCGTGGCAGCCGGCCGCCACGCATGCGGGCAGCTGGTTGTCGTTAAAGTCTTCATCCGCGGTGGTTTTTACCGTGTCCCACACGCCCAGCATTTCCACCGGAATGTCGAAAAAACGGCCCTGTTCCTTTAACACGGCCGCGCTGGCCGCGTCGCGCTTCAGGTAAAGCTGCCACCCCAGCTCCACGTCCCCCGCTTTTGCCGGAACCCCGCAAAGGGTAATCAGCCCGGCCAGGCGCCGGGCCGCGTAGGCCCCGCGGCTGAACCCGAAAATAAACACCCTGTTTTCCTGCCTTGTCCAGCCCGTGTCCGCGAAGCGCCTTCTTAAAAAACGGTATGCCCCCAGGATCTGGCGGTCCAGCCCCTTGCCGTAAATGCCGCCGGGCAGGGCTTCCCAGTGGGCCGTGCCAACGCCTTCTTCATAATGGGTCACCTGGTTTTTCGCCATGCAGGCGTTTAACAGCCGGGCCACGTTGGTAAGTGCCCCGGTGTCGGTGTCGTTCCATGTGCCGTCGCACCCGATAATCAGGTTCCGTGTTTTCGCCATGATATCCCCCCGTTGAAAGGCTTTCGGTCCCGGCATTATTCCCGGCAGGCCGCAACGGTAAATTATCCGCCCGGATGATATTCTTCCCCGTCATCATCCGGGTCCGGAGCGCCGTCGCACCACCACTCAACAGTCTGCGGCACATACAGGCCCAGCGACACCAGCGATACCAGCGCATACACGGCATTGGTGTGGCAGCGCACCCGGTACAGGCCCCGGCCGTTTTCGCATTTTTCAGCCGGCGGCTCATGCCACACAAAGCCGTAAAACGAACCATGTTGAGTGTGGGTGCCGCAAAGCGACGCCGGCGTTTTTTCGCCGTCGCCCTCGATGGTCATGGTGGCGCAACCGGACACGCTCACAATCATGCAGCAGATCACTGCCGCCCGAATGGTGTGTTTCATTTTCCCCCTCTGTTTCCCAAAACGGTTTTAATCATGACGGTACATCTTTTGTCTGTTTATCCAAATCGAAATCGCTATCGCTATCGAAATCGAAAAGCGTCCTTCCATGTTCCATCACCCCGGCCACGTCTGCCCCAGACCTGATCCGGGGAGCCGGGGGCCAGTGCACCCGGACGGCAAGGTATACCGATGAGTTACTGGATACCGGGATGTATTAACTGTATCATGCCCTCATGATTTAGCATCATCAGGCCAGTAGGCAATCAATGAAATCCGTGCACAGGTGCCATAAGCATCCCACGGATACCGCACGCCACTTCCACGAAGGGACCGCCAGCAGACCGCCATAAAGAGCCCCTGCCCACAGTGTGTGGAGAGGGTGCAGGCCGATGCTGCAACGATTGGGATCAAAAACCGGATCGGCAAGGAGATGGTCCATATCCATGACCAGGGTTGCCACCATGATCAGCCCCGCCTTCCACCAGTTTTTTTTCCAGAACAGCTTTGCGAATATAAATGGTGCCAGCAGATGAAGCGCGTAATGGAAGATATATCTGAAGACATCGGCG
>JBMORB010000173.1:0-2706 GCA_049320925.1 Thermodesulfobacteriota bacterium
ATGGCTTGGGTGATCAGTCCGGTCAGGCCGGGGTTGGCCAGGGCCATAAACCGCCGGGGAGTGACGCCGTTGGTCTTGTTGGAGAATTTTCCCGGCCACAGGTCGTAGAAATCCTTGAGCACGGTCTGCTTGAGCAGGTCGGTGTGAAGGGCCGCCACGCCGTTGATGGCCCGGCTGCCCACGCAGGCCAGGTGGGCCATTCTCACCCTTTTTTCCCCGGACTCGGAAAACAGCGACATGCGGGACAGTCGCTCCATGTCGCCGGGATAGCAGCGGTTGACCTCCATCAGAAAACGGTGGTTGATCTCGTAGATGATCTCCAGGTGCCGGGGCAGTGACCGGCCGAACAGCTCCACGCTCCAGGTTTCCAGTGCCTCGGGCAGCAGGGTGTGGTTGGTGTAGGCAAAAACGCCGGTGGTGATTTTCCATGCCCGCTCCCATTCCAGGTCGTGATCGTCCACCAGCAGCCGCATCATTTCCGCCACGGCCACGGCCGGATGGGTGTCGTTGAGCTGCACCACGAACTTGTCCGGCAGCCGGTCCAGGTCGGTGTCCCGCTGGAAGAAGATGCGCATCATGTCGGCCAGGGAACAGGCCACGAAGAAATACTGCTGCTCCAGGCGCAGCCGCCGGCCGGCCTCTGGCTCGTCGTTGGGGTAGAGTACCTTGGTGATGTTTTCCGACGTGACCTTGTCATCCACGGCCTTGTAGTAGTTGCCCAGGTTGAAAGCCTGGAAATCGAAAGACTCCCGGGCCTCGGCCTGCCACAGCCGCAGAATGATGGCGTTGTCCACCCCGTAGCCCAGCACCGGCGTGTCATAGGGCGTGCCCAGTACCGTGCGCTCCGGCACCCACCGCACCCGGTAACGGCCCTGGGGGTCGCGGCCGGCCTCGGTGTGACCGCCGAATTTCACTTCATAACGGCGCTCCGGGTGAGGCACTTCCCAGGGATTGCCCAGGCGCAGCCACCGGTCCGTGACCTCCACCTGCCAGCCGTCCCGGATCTCCTGGTCAAAGATGCCGAACTCGTAACGGATGCCGTAGCCGAAGGCCGGTATCTGGAGCGTGGCCAGGGAGTCCATGTAACAGGCCGCCAGCCGGCCCAGGCCGCCGTTGCCCAGGCCCGGCTCTTCCTCCTGCTCCAGCAGGTCGTGCAGGGAAAGCCCCAGTTCGGCCATGGCCTGTTCCACTTCCTTCCAGATGCCCAGGTTGAGCAGGTTGTTTCCCAGCTGGGGGCCCATCAGGTACTCGGCGGACAGGTATACCACGGTGCGGCTGGTCTGCTGAAAATAGGTGTGGGCGCTGTGAATCCAGCGGTGCAGCACCCGGTCCCGCACCACGTAGGAAAGGGCCAGGTAGTAGTCGTTGAGGGTGGCCACTTCGGGGAACTTGGCCCGCATGGAAAAAAGTTTTTTGATCAGGTCGGCCTTGATGGCTTCCACCGAGTTGTCAAAGCAGTGAGAAGGGGGCTGGTGCAGTGTGGCTTCGCGAATTTTTTCCATGGGAAACTCCCTGTGGGATCTCAGGCAAAAGCTCACCGGCCGGAACGGTTAGCACGGACGGGAGCTATAAATACGGTTTTCTTTCCATATGGTTATGGCAAAGCGCCGGAATCTTGTCAAGGTCAAATCCGTTCGCCCCAACTTATAACCCGTGCGAATTTCGAGATAAGGGGCCAACTGTGCTGGAAAAACATCGTTGCCCCTTGAACTCTTCAGAAGAGAAAACGCGCATTCCGATTTAGCGGAATGCGCGTTGGATGATTTTAAGAATTCAGGCCTGATTACAGGTTCATTTTTTTCAGGGTGTCCACCAGGCCCTGAACCGCCTGGGCCGACTTGTTGAGAGCCGCCTGTTCATCCGCGGTCAGTTTGATCTGAATGACCTCTTCAACGCCGGCGGCGCCCAGCTTGACCGGCACGCCGATAAACAGGTCGGAGATGCCGTATTCGCCCTTCAGCAGCACGGCGCAGGGCAGAACCTTCTTTTTGTCTTTGAGAATCGATTCGGCCATTTCCACCGCGGCCGAGGCCGGGGCGTAAAAGGCGCTGCCGGTTTTCAGCAGGCTCACGATTTCGGCGCCGCCGTTGCGGGTCCGCTCGATCAGGGCGTCGATCCTGTCCCTGGGCAGCAGTTCGGTGATGGGAATGCCGGCCACCGTGGAGTAGCGGGGCAGGGGCACCATGGTGTCGCCGTGGCCGCCAAGCACAAAGGCGTGGGTGTTTTCCACCGACACATTGAGTTCCCGGGCGATAAAGGTCCGGAACCGCGCCGAGTCCAGGACGCCGGCCATGCCGATGACCCGGTTTTTGGGAAACCCGCTGGCGTCAAAGGCCACGTGGCACATGGCGTCCAGGGGGTTGCTCACGATGATGAGGACCGCCTTTGGAGACCGGGCCGCCACCTGGGTGGTGACGCTCTTGATGATCCTGGCGTTGGTGCTGATCAGGTCGTCCCGGCTCATGCCCGGTTTACGGGGAATACCGGCGGTGATGATCACTATATCGGAGTCCGCGGAAAGGTCATAGGCGTTGGACCCTTCCAGTTTCGCGTCATGCTTTTCAATGGGGGCCGCCTCGGCCAGGTCCAGCGCCTTACCCTGGGGCAGTCCTTCGGCGATGTCTATAAGCACCACATCGCACAGCTCTTTTTCCGCCAGGCGCTGGGCCGTGGTGGCGCCCACGTTTCCCGCGCCGATCACCGTCA
>JBMORB010000174.1:0-2696 GCA_049320925.1 Thermodesulfobacteriota bacterium
CAAAACACCCTCCCTGGTCGATGGCCACATCCACCATCACCGCGCCCTTTTTCATGCTCTTGAGCATTTCCCGGGTCACCAGCCGGGGAGCCCGGGCCCCGGGCAGCAGCACGGCGCCGATCACCACGTCGGCGGCCTGAATGCGCTCCCAGAGGGTGGCCGGGTTGAACATCAGCAGAAAACAGTTTTTGGGCATCACGTCGGACAGGTAACGGAGCCGGCCCAGGTCGGTGTCCAGAAGCGTCACCTTGGCGCCCAGGCCGCAGGCCATCTTGGCGGCGTTGATGCCCACCACGCCTCCGCCGATGATCAGCACGTTGCCCGGGTCCACGCCGGGAACGCCGCCCAGCAGGATGCCCAGCCCGCCTTTTGACATTTCCAGGAACCTGGCGGCCTCCTGGACGGCCATGCGGCCCGCCACCTCGCTCATGGGTGTGAGCAGGGGCAGGGAGCCGTCCTTTTTCTGAATGGTCTCATAGGCGATGCACACGGCCCCGGTTTTCATCAGGGCATCCGTGAGTGTCCGTTCGGCGGCCAGGTGCAGGAAGGTAAACAGGATCTGTCCTTTTCTGAGCAGGCTGTATTCAACGGGCTGGGGCTCCTTGACGTGCATCACCATGTCGGCCCCGGCGTAAACATCGGCCGCGGTGGTGGCGATGCGCGCGCCGGCCTGCCGGTAAAGGGCGTCGTCAAAACCGCTGCCGGCGCCGGCGCCGGCCTCCACCAGCACCGTGTGGTCGTGGGCCGTCATTACCTCCACGCCGGCGGGCGTCATGGACACCCGGTGCTCCTCCACTTTTATTTCCTTTAAAATACCGACGATCATGGGGCCTCGATTTGTTTTTCAGATGGTTATTTTATTTTGCCTTATGGGGCTGGCGAATGTTTGTTTTCCTGCCGGTGACGGCCACATGGTCGGTCAGCAGCTCAATCAGCAGCCGGCCGGTGTCGTATGCCGCTTCAAGCGATATATCCCTGGGATTGGCAAACCATTGCAGTTCCGTTCCCTCGTGAAAGGCGACAATCATGGATGCATAGGCTTTTTTGGCGCCTGCCGGAAGGTCTTTGAACACCTCCAGGCCGTTGATGAAGTCCATGATTTCTTTTCGGAAGCGGCGGAAGGTAGTGGCGATGGTTTCCCTGACCTTGGGGTTTCTTCTGGATTCCACCAGGCATTCCAGAAAAAAACCGGTAAAATCGTCGTTGATCATGCTGTCGCTGAACAGGTAACGGATAGCATACTGAAACTGCTCATCAATGTTTTTGCAGGTCCTCATGTCGTCTTTGAAGTGCTGGATGATGAGGTCCGCGTAAACCGTTACCATCTCCTCGATCATCTCGTCGCGGTCCTGAAAATAGTGGTGCAGAACGCTGGGCTGAACCCCGGCCTCCTTTGCCACCTTGCGTATGGAGGCGCCGGCAAACCCTTCCTGCACGACGCACCGGTAAAAGGCCGCGATGATTTCACTGCGCCGGGCATCCGCGAGACTTTTTCTTCCCATGAACTTCCCCTTTGTTTGATTGTTCGGTCGAATGACCAAAATATTATCGGCATACCTGATGACTGTCAAGAAAAATTTTATGGAGAAACGACAGCGCCACCCGGATCAAAATCGGTATCAGGATCGAAAAGCCTGGTTCTGTGCCGTGTGGAGCACGAGAATAAAAGAAAAACGCAGAGGGTATTTCTGTCTGTAGTGACGCCGCGGGGCGTTCGGCAGCCCCCTCACCAGTATACTCGCAGGCGTACTGCCAACAGGTCGGCTATCCGGACTGTCCCGGAAAGGCCAAAGGTCTGTTGTATTCAACCCTGTTTTTCCCGCACGTTTTGGCCCTGTAAAGGGCTGCATCCACCATGGAAATCAGGGTGTCAATCGAAACACCGGTCTGGACATAAGCCGTGACGCCGATCGACACGGTGATCCGCAGATCCCTGTCGATTTCGGGAAAAGAGAGCTGTCGCGTGGCCGACAGCAGACGCTCGACACAGGCGGGGCTACAGTCATTGCAGTCACTGCTCACAAAAATGACAAAAAATTCCTCTCCTCCGTAACGGCCCAGATAATCCTCCGTTCGGATGTTCATTCGAATCGTCCGGGCAAACGCTTTTAAAACCGCGTCCCCGGCCTGGTGTCCGTATGTGTCATTGATGTTTTTGAAATCATCAAGATCCAGAATGCAGAGGGTAAACGGTGATCCGGTGCGGTCTGAAAACGCTTTTTCCCGTTTGAGGATTTCAAGGATTTCCCGCCGGTTGTAAACATTTGTCAGGGGGTCACGTGTTGCCAGCAGCTTGACCTTTTTTCTTAACCTGAAAACATAGGTGGATATGTACGAAACCCACAGCAATGCGATAAACAGCATCATGGTACGGATAATTTCCGTCATCACGTCAACCGACTCCGGATGGTTCCGGTAAAGCAGCATCATGGAAGAGGCATACAGCGTGACCGTCATGGCGACGAGCGCGAGAAAGGCCCGAAAACGCAGCTGAAAAATACCGTACATAAACATCAGAATATAGATCGTAATGATACTGCCCCGGATGTTCGGACTGGTGAAGTAAGCCATTACCGTGGCCCAGCAGATGGCGATGGACAACTGAAAAACGGTCAGGCTGGGGTCTTTGAATTGCAGGTTTACACCGGAATAAATCATGAAAAAAATGCCGGCATAGATGGCCAGCAGGGACAGGA
>JBMORB010000175.1:0-2693 GCA_049320925.1 Thermodesulfobacteriota bacterium
ACTTGGGAGTCAGGAACACGTCAGCCTGGGTGCTGGCGCCCACGGTCATGCCCAGGAAAATGGTGGCCGCATCCATGATCACGGTGCGGGCGCTCTGGGCCAGACGCTCGGCCTCACCGCATTCTTTTAGAAAATTGCCGAAGAAAAAGGGCCCCAGCAGAGGGATCGACGCCGGCGCCGTGAGACAGCAGAGCATGATGGCGATTACCGGAAAGATCATGCGTTCTTTTTTGGATACGTCCCGCATGTTGGGCATGCGGATGAGCCGTTCCTTTCGGGTGGTGAGCAGCCGCATGATGGGCGGCTGAATCACGGGGATCAGGGCCATGTAGGAATATGCGGCAATGGCGATGGGCCCTATAAGGTGAGGGGCCAGCTTGGCCGTCAGAAAGATGGATGTGGGGCCGTCTGCGCCGCCGATGATGCCGATGGATGCGGCTTCTTTAAGCTCGAATCCCAGGCCCAGTGCGGCCAGCAGGGTGCAGAATATACCGACCTGGGCGGCCGCGCCGAGGAGCATGAGCCTTGGCATGGCCAGCAGGGAGGAGAAATCGGTCATGGCGCCCAGTCCGAGAAAAATAATTGACGGGTAAATACCCGATGTGACGCCGAAATAAAGGTAGTGAAGCACGCTGTTGTTTTCATAGATGCCCAGGCCGAACCCTTGGAAGAAAGGAATGTTCCCGATGATGATGCCCAGGCCGATGGGAATCAGCAGCAGGGGTTCGAATCTTTTGGCCGCGCCCAGGTAAACAAAGGTGCTGCCGGCAAGCAGCATGATTACGTGGCGGTAATCGGCAAGTGCGAATCCGGTGTTGCGGAGAAAATTAAGAGCCAGGTCAAGCATGCGTGCACCTATTTCATGGTCATGGTAGTTATTACAGGTTCCATTTAAACCGGCCGTCGCCCTCTGCCAGCAGCAGCCCTTCTTCCCGAAGGGTCTTGATGGTCAGATGCGGGTGGGGGAGTCCTTTTTCCTGGGAGATCCGGTAAAGATCGGTAAGCAGGAACGATCCCCCCAGCGAATCCGCGCATTTCCTGTAGACTGCGGCGATCTGGCGGGTGCCGTCCGTGGAAAAATCATGTTCAGGGGCGGTCGGCGGTAAAGGCATTTCAACAACGGGGAGATCCTCCTTGCTGAACAGCCCCCCGATCCGGTCGAAAAAGCCCACCAGCAGAGGCACCCGGGATATGATCATGGACAGCACGGCCAGGCACGTTATGGTGATGGTGATACCCAGGGCCGCGATGCTCCATCCATTGCTCGCGGAAATGCGGCTGAAACTGAACAGATTGAACAGTGTGGCCGTATCCATCAGACCTCCTTTGATTGAGTCTTGTTTCAACGGCACCGGATGGGTGCCGGTAAAATCTTTACTTTTAATCCATAAACCGGGGAGGCTGTCAATAGAAAAAAGGCTGTCAGCCTGAGATGACGCGAATCCGTACTATGTTTCTTGTTTAAATCCGGGTGCCCGTACCGACGGAAAAAGGGATATGTCGGTATGAGGCAGAAACTTGGCCGCGCTGAACCGGTTCATGAAGTCCTGGTTCACGTTTAATTCAAGATAGGTGATCCGGTCCCGTATGGAGGCAATTTCCTTTATCGGTTCACGGGAAGAGAGCAGCAGGGCCGCGCCTTCCAGGGAACTGTTGCCCATTACCTTGAACCGTTCCAGGGGCAGGTCGGGCAGCATGCCGATGCCGATGGCCGACCGGGGGTTGATCAGGGAACCAAAGGCTCCGGCCACGTAAAAAAAGGCGATGTCGGGCAGGGTGAGACCCACCGACAGAGCCAGGGTGTCTAAAATGGTATACATGGCCGCCTTGGAACGGATCAGGTTATCGATGTCCGGCTGGCTGAGAGTAAGTGGCCGCCCCGTGGCTGAAAGATGGGCGGGCACCACGGTATAGGAAAGAACGCCGTCGCTTTCTTTGATTTTTCCGGGTGCTTTTCCCGGTACCAGTTTTCCCCGGATATCCAGAATGCCATTCATAAACAGTTGCGCCACCAGGTCGATGAGGGCCGATCCGCATACGCCTTTAGGCGGCAGGTGCTCAATGGTTTCAAAGGCCACCTCTCCGGTCCCGGCATTTACGGCGATGGTGTCGATGATGCCCGGCCCGGCCTTGGCGCCGATTTGCGTGACCCCGCCTTCCAGGGCGGGACCCGCGGCCCCGGCGCAGGCGATGAGCCACTCGCGGTTTCCCAGCACCACTTCGGCGTTGGTGCCCACATCCACCAGAATGGCGGTTTCATCGGCACGGTGCAGCCGGGAATAAAGGATGCCGGAAACCAGGTCTCCGCCGAAATAGCTGCCCACGTTGGGAAAGCAAAAGACCCTGGCCAGTGGATGGGCGTGGATGCCGATCTCAATGGCTTTTATCGAGCCGGGCGTGTTCACCGCCGGGATATAGGGCTCACGGATGATCCAGCGGGGGGGCAGTTTCAAAAACAGGTGGGTCATGGTGGTGTTGCCGGCCACGGCCAGAAGGTAAAGATTCTTTGTTTGGATGCCGGCCCGGCCGCAAAGGTCGTCGATGGCGTCGTTTAAACCGGCGATGACCAGGCTGTGAAGATGGTCCAGCCCGTCGGATCTGTCCGCGTAATGAATGCGGGTGAGAATGTCGTCTCCCACGCCGGTCTGGGGGTTTTCAAATGAGGTTTCGGCCAGAACAGCCGTGGTTTCCAG